>NZ_VPDB01000026.1:0-46003 GCF_013417925.1 Acinetobacter sp. YH12218 | reverse complement strand
AGGATCAGAAAGCTTGTTTGAATCGATGTATTTCATCCGCAGATTATGCACGAATGCTAAGAAATCCGGAGTGCAAATATTAACCAAAAAGAAGATCGTTTTTTGATTTATGAAAGAGATCTAATATATTATTTATAATTAAACTATTTAAGTACGTCATTTGTATATGTTTAGGTCTATATAACAAATTTTAAAATGTATTGCTGAAAAAATGATAAAAATGAAATAAGTCCTGTCATACACAAAATTGGTAACATTCATATGTGAAAATAACGGAGAGTTTCAATCTAAGCTGAGTTGAAATATTTATTGGTATATTTGAAGTTCAACTCTGATTCATGGTTTTTCAAAATTTTAGATCTAAATCTGAGGAAGATTGAATCCGCTACATTGTTTAATATAAACTGATTAATAATTGATCATAATAAATTGCTATGTGAGGCACGCTATGTCAAATCAGTTTGATTTCGTCTCAGTTGTAAAAAAGCCTACGGTTCATTATGGCGGTAGATCTGTGAACCATGTATTAAAAATGGAAGATGGTAGTCAAAAAACCATCGGTGTATTTTTGCCATCAGAGCAACCCATGACGTTTGAGGCGCATGTGAAAGAACGTGTTGAAATCACATCGGGGCAGTGTGTTGTGCAAATTGGGGAGCAGGTCGAGTTTGTTCAATATACTTTTGGCGAAAGCTTTATTGTTCCACAAGATTCAATTTTAAAAGTGCAATATACTGATGTTGTCGACTATGTATTCCATTTTGATTAAGCATGCTTAGACAAGTTTGCAGTTGCTTCAGCTTACACCTCAAGATGTTTTAATCGCTAGTGATCGAATTTGATATTTTTTCTTAACCCTGCATTTAGCAGGGTTTTTTATATGATTTAATGAATGATTTAGCTTTCTTATGCGAAATCCTGTAGTTACTAAAATTAAAGAATTTAACATCACCTATAGTCACTGTTTGGCAGAGTTAATGTACTTTAGTTTTGCCGTGAATAAATATTGAATTAGCAAAAGGGGATGTGCAAATAATCACTACGCTGTATTTCATACAGCACATGACGGTTTAATGGGTGTTCTGCTGGTACAAGCGGATGATTAAACTCGCGTACTTTATGCATACCTATGCGTTGCATGACACGTTCTGATGGTGTGTTCAAACTTGCAGTGAAGGAAATAACTTTATCTAGTCTTAAGTTTCTAAAAGCATGTTTGAGTACAGCTTTTGCTCCTTCGGTAGCATAGCCTTGATGCCAATATTGTGGCAGTAGTTGTCAACCAATTTCAGGGGCATCAGCTATTTCGAACTCGGGTGGATGTGCGTGTAAGCCGATAAAGCCAATAAATTCTCCTGTAGCTTTAAGCTCGACAGCATATAAACCCCAACCGCGTATTTCTATTGCATCGTGTAGGCGTTGCATAAATGCAGTGGCTTCGGAAGCATCAAGTTTGTTAGGGAAATAGCGCATGACGTCATCATCTGCACACATGTGGATGAATGGAGCAGTATCGGAGTCTTGCCATTGGCGTAGGATCAGGCGAGGGGTTGGGAGTTGTATCATATATGTAATACTATAATTTCCTTATTCTTATTATAAAAAGACCGTGAGTAGATGTGATGTATATTTTTGAAATAATTATACTTGGGACTTGGCTTGATTATGAAGATCGTGAATGGAGTTGGGCGATTGAAAGTCAGCTTCGTTCGTTAGAAGCGCAATTTTTTGAGGCAAATTTAGCTTTAAATCTGTTTCATTCAATGGTTCACCAAGAATCAACTTCTAAAGATGATTGGCTTCGAGAAAATAATAGAAGAAGTGAAATAAGGAAGGAGATTGAAGTTGAGATTTTACAAGAGGGTAAGAATCATTGGGATTATATGGAAGAGATTAATTTAAAAACGGAAATTATTTTTAAAAGAGAAAAATGGAGTCAAGGTCGTATACCTAGGGAGTTTAATCATAATTTAGCATTTATATATGCACGAGCATTTTTATATGCTTTGGATACTTTTGATAAATTTCTTAAAGTGTTATCAAATAATAAAGATGTTCCAACGGAGCTGAAAACTACGTATTTGAAAATGTCAGAATATTTTCCTGATTTACGTGGTGTTAGGAATACCGCCCAGCATCTCGAAGATAGATCAAGGGGATTGGGGGCATATAATAAGCCTTTGGATTTAAAGCCTGTTGAGAATAGTTTTATTAATGCTCAACAAGGTGCATTAATATTAAATTGTTTAAATGGCTCTAAGTATGGATCAACTATGGCAGATGGTCATTATGGTGAAGTAGATGTTTCACCAGAATCAATGAATCACTTGCAGTCAATTTTGACAGAAGTTTTAAATTCTTTTAAATGGAAAGGAAGCCCTCAACACAAACCTAGTGCATAGAAATGTGACAATTAAAAAAAACCCGCATTTAGCGGGGTTTTTCTTAATCAAATGAATGATTAGGCATTTTCACGTGCAATTGCGCGGTAACCAATATCTTTACGGTATTGAACGCCGTCAAACGTTACTTTTTGGCACAGCTCTAATGCTTTCGCTTGCGCTTCGCCAATGGTGTTGCCTAGAGCAGTAACGCAAAGAACACGACCGCCTGCAGTCACAATATCACCATTTTCAAGTGCTTTAGTGCCTGCATGGAAAATTTTCGCATCTGCCATTTCAGTGTCTAAACCTGAAATCACATCACCATTGCTAGACGTTTCAGGGTAGCCACGTGACGCAAGTACGATACCTACAGTCTTGCGCTCATCCCATTCAGCTTCCGCAGGTAAGTTACCCGCAATACCTGCTTCAACTAGGTCAACTAAAGATGATTTTAAACGCATCATAATGGGTTGAGTTTCAGGGTCGCCAAAACGACAGTTGAACTCGATCACTTTAGGCTGACCTTGTTCATCAATCATTAAACCTGCGTATAAGAAACCTGTATAAACATGACCGTCTTTTTTCATACCTTCAACGGTAGGACGCATCACTTCATTCATGGTTTTTTCAAATACGTCAGCAGTCACAACAGGAGCAGGAGAGTAAGCACCCATACCGCCAGTGTTTGGGCCTTGGTCGCCTTCAAAGATACGCTTGTGATCTTGAGACGTTGCCATTGGCAAAATGTTGTCGCCATCAATCATACAAATGAAAGAAGCTTCTTCACCTGCAAGAAATTCTTCGATGACAACGCGTGAGCCAGCATCACCAAATTTGTTGCCTGCAAGCATGTCATCAATCGCATCAAATGCTTCTTGATTGGTCATGGCAACGATTACGCCTTTACCTGCAGCAAGACCATCAGCCTTGATTACAATTGGCGCACCATTTTTTTCAACAAATGCTTTCGCTGCATCTACTTCTGTAAATACATCATAGAAAGCAGTTGGAATGTTGTGGCGTTTTAAGAAGTGCTTTGCAAATGCTTTAGAGCCTTCAAGCTGTGCAGCAAATTGAGTTGGACCCCAAATTTTTACACCTGCTTCACGGCAAGCATCCACAACGCCATTTACAAGCGGTGCTTCAGGACCAACCACGATTAAATCAACGGCATTGTTTTTAGCAAAGTCGATAATCGCAGCATTGTCTAAAATATTTAGTGCAACATTTTCGCATTTATTTTCAGTTGCAGAACCCGCATTACCTGGTGCTACAAATACTTTTGTGACTTTATCATCTTGTGCGATTTTCCATGCTAATGCATGTTCACGACCGCCATTACCCAAAACTAAAATATTCATCGGTTCATACTCCATGAATCGAAAATGACATAAAGTCCTCAACCTGAAAGCAGGAGAGGACTTTATGCAAGATTATAAATCTAGTGTATTAAGCAAAAAACTGTGCTTAATTGTCATGATCACGTTGCCAACTTAGTGACGGAAATGACGCATGCCAGTGAAGACCATTGCAATACCAGCTTCATCAGCTGCAGCAATTGTTTCTTCATCACGCATAGAACCACCCGGTTGGATAATGCATTTGATGCCCGCTTTTGCAGCGTTATCAATGCCATCACGGAATGGAAAGAATGCATCAGATGCCATTACCGCACCTTCAACCACTAAACCAGCATGTTCAGCTTTAATTGCTGCAATACGAGCAGAGTTAACGCGGCTCATTTGACCTGCGCCAACACCAATGGTTTGACGACCTTTTGCATAAACAATCGCGTTAGACTTAACGTATTTCGCAACTTTCCAAGCAAAGATCAAGTCATCAATTTCTGCTTCAGTTGGCGCACGTTTAGTCACAACTTTAAGGTCATCTTTCGTGATCATGCCTAAGTCTTGGTCTTGAACCAACAAACCGCCATTCACACGTTTGTAATCTAACTGAGCTTTACGTTCAGTAATTGCAGGAAGCTCGCCGCATACGAGTACACGTACGTTTTTCTTCGCGCCAGTCACTTCAAGCACGCCTTCAGCAACGCTTGGAGCAATGATCACTTCAACAAATTGACGGTCAACAATGGCTTGCGCAGTTGCAACATCTAATTCGCGGTTAAATGCAATGATGCCGCCGAATGCAGATTCAGGGTCAGTTGCATAAGCAAGGTCATAAGCCGCTTGGATGCCGTCTAAAGATACTGCTACGCCACATGGGTTTGCGTGTTTTACGATGACACATGCAGGCTTAGCAAATGATTTTACACATTCAAGTGCTGCGTCAGTGTCTGCGATGTTGTTATAAGATAATTCTTTACCTTGAAGTTGTTTCGCAGTAGAAACAGATGCTTCAGTTGCTGTGTCTTCTACATAGAAAGCAGCAGATTGATGCGGGTTTTCACCGTAACGTAAGTCTTGAACTTTGTTCAATTGAGTATTGAAAGTACGCGCAAATTTATCTGCTTGACCTTCTTCCTTACCTACGCGAGCGCCTAAGTAAGATGCAATCATGCCGTCATACTGTGCAGTATGTTCAAATGCTTTAACTGCAAGGTCAAAACGGGTTGCATGTGATAATGCGCCTTCAGCTTTTAACTCTTCAACAACAGTTCCATAGTCAGATGCATTTACTACGATACCTACAGATGCATGGTTTTTCGCAGCAGCACGAACCATAGTCGGACCACCGATATCGATGTTTTCAATCGCATCAGCAAGTGAACAGTTTGGTTTTGCAACAGTTGCAGCAAACGGATAAAGGTTAACAACTACAAGATCGATTGCATCGATGTTGTGTTCAGCCATCACAGCTTCGTCTAGACCGCGACGAGCTAAGATACCACCATGAATTTTCGGATGTAGCGTTTTTACACGGCCGTCCATCATCTCTGGGAAACCTGTGTGCTCTGAAACTTCAACTACGGCAACATTATTGTCTTTCAACAATTTGTATGTTCCGCCAGTAGATAAAATTTCTACCCCTAGAGCAGCAAGTTCTTGTGCAAATTCAACAATTCCAGTCTTGTCAGACACAGAGATTAAAGCGCGTTTAATAGTCATGATCTTCGTCACAGTTTTCAAGGAACAGATTAAAACAAAATTAGCAAAATGCAGGTTAAAAAAAATGCCTGCGGAAGCCGCAAGCATTTTATCATTTATTCACTCATTAAACCGTGAGCTTTCAACTTTTTACGTAAAGTACCACGGTTTAAGCCGAGAATCTCAGCAGCACGGGTTTGATTACCACGTGTATATTCAAGAACTACAGATAGAAGAGGCTTCTCCATTTCCGCCAGCACCATATCGTATACCTGAGATGGTTGCTCGCCTTGCAATTGTGCAAAGTAATGGCGAACTGCGCGATCTACGTGAATACGAAGAGCGACATCAGATTGTGCAGTAAAAATAGGAGATTTGCTATTCATGCGAATTAATCCGAAAAATCAAATATCACTTGGGTAAAGTGATTTGTTAAAAGTGGTCTATAAACTTGAATGAACTCCGTTTTAGTTCCTAATGCGGAGTTCTAAAACTTGTACATTACTTGTAGCTTGACACAACTCGCAAAATTGTTCGAAAAATAAGCGTAACAATAGATTAATAATTGTTACAGCCTAAAAAACAAACAAAAAATCTACTCAATACGCAATAAATATTAAAGCGCACGGTTGGGATTGTATTTGTTGTGAAAAATTAGCGAGGAGTTTGCAGCACAAAGCTTTCGTGGCGCGTATCATACCATTGTCTAGGAAAAAGTGAGCAAGAAAACTGCATTTTTTTTATGTTTTTTTTACTTTTTTAATAGTTTTTTTCAATATTAGGGGCGAATCAACTCAATTGAATAATTATCGAAGCTTTTGCGTGCAATTGGTAGGCTAAATTGGAATTTAAAAGGACTACTTTTTGGGATCCGTTGGATGCCATGCAGACTTTCGTCCAAATACTCTTCAGGTAAAAGCGTATAGTTTGCTATTTCAGTACCATTTTCTTTTAGTGAAATTTTCATATTGGGTAAGGCAAGGCTACGGTCATGAAAATTGATCATTTCACCAGTAAAACGTGTTTCATTATTTCCAATGCTACGAATTTTGACTTTTTTGGTACTAATTAAACTGTAGTGTTCTTCGAGACGTGAACAATTAAAGACATCACACACTGCTGTGAATGCAGCACCCATTACTGGGCTGTTTTTTAAATATTGAGGATTGAACCAGAAAAACTGGAATATAAGTGCACCAAATAAGAAGGCATTAATACAGAACCACATAAAATAGTTCAGTGGGGTACGTTTTTTATCCTTTTCAGCCTGTTCTGCCCAATTTACAGCAGGAAGGTTGCCGATCGGTTCGGTGCTGAAATAATTTAAGTTATTTAAATAAGTTTTTAGATCGATATTAGAGTTTTCGACTTTTTGATCAAATAGTTTTAATAAATGGTGGGTTGGTGTTTCTTCAACAGTCACTGGTGTAAGCGTATTATTAAATTCGCTGACATTAATAATAGTATTGGAGTTTTTTTGAGGTGCATTTTCTTGCTCAGGGGTAGAAAAAGACAACGCTTTATCTACCACCAAATGAGACAGTGAATTAAAAGATGTAGAGCACTTTGGGCAACAAACCATGCCCTGAGCGACAGTAAGCTGCGGAACAGTTACTTTATATGTTGTAAAACAAGTTGGGCAGTTAGTTAATTTGTCGCTCATAAGTACACATTTTAAATTTTAATACTGTTGGCGTTTACCCGAAATTCGGCACCATGTTTCGTCACGTTTTTCTACGTCTAATATATCAAAAAAATCAGAATAAACACTAGAAACATCAGAAACTTGCTCTTCAATTACACCTGCAAGTGCGAACTCTCCCTCAGATTTAATTAAAGTTGAGAATTCTGCAGCCAAGGCCATTAGAGGGCCTGCAAGAATATTGGCAACAAACACATCGGCTTTTTGTCCAGCGAGCTCTTGGTTGAACTCTTCAGGTAGGCCTACATACAGATTTTCCAATACACCATTCAATTCGGCATTTTGTTGTGTTGCTAAAACCGCTTGTGGGTCAATATCAGTGGCATAAACTTTTTTGGCACCCAAAAGTAAAGCTGCAACACCTAAAATACCAGAACCACAACCGTAGTCGATGACGATTTTATCCTTAAGATCAACTTTACCTAACCATTGTAGGCATAGGAATGTAGATGCATGGTTACCAGTACCAAAAGCAAGACCTGGGTCTAGTTTGATGTTAACGGCATCTGCTTCTGGCGCTTCCATCCATTCTGGGACAATCCAATATTTCTCACCAATTTGAATAGGCTCATAAGCATCCATCCATGTGCGTTCCCATTCTTGGTCTTCAATGAATTCGCTACGCATTGGTGCTTCAGGAAGTAGAGCTTTAATAAATGTTTCTAATGCTGCAACATCAATTTCTTCATTATCTTCTTGTGCATATATACCAGTTACGATCACTTTATTCCAAAGTGGTGTTTCACCTGGAAGTGGTTCAAGTAAATCCTGATTTTCTGCATCATCTAGCGTGACACTGACTGCACCTAAAGAACTGAGCAGCGTTTCAGTGTAATCAACTTGAGCTTTTTCAACAGTAATATGAATTTGTAACCACTTCACGGACATAACCTAAATGAGTTTTATAAAAAGCTATTGTAACGGAACTCGGCAACTTGCAGCTAGCGATTATCAAAATTGACAAAAAATAAAAGGATGCACGTGGCATCCTTTTAACTTTTCAGTGCCTTAACTTTTAATTGTTTCGGTTGTCGTTGTCGAGATTGGTGCAAAACGTGTAATTAGGAAGCCAAATACAGCGGCAAAGATGTACATAAAGATTGAATATACTGCCGCAGGCATTGCAACTGCAGAGCTGGCCATCACTGTTAAGGCGATGGTCATGGCCAACGTGCTGTTATGAATCCCGATTTCAAATGCACATGCACGTGCCTGAGCACTATTGATGCCGAAAAGTCGCGGAACAAAATAACCGATACATAAGCTGAAGATGCAGAATAGAACCGTTGCTAAGCCAACTTGAGTTAGATAAGCCGCAATATTTTGTCGTTCAGAGTAAATAGCACCGATAATAATTAAGATGAGAAAGACCACAGCAAAGATACGGAGTGGTTTATGCAGTTTCTCAGTCAGTTTAGGTGCATAGTGACGAAGCAGCATGCCTATACCGACAGGGATGATAATGATGCCGAAAACTTGGAGGATTTTTCCAAACTGCAGACTGATTTGTTGCCCTTCTTGCATGAAGTGCATGATCGAAAAATTCACGATCAATGGAAGGGTTAATGCTGCAATGACAGAGTTGATGGCTGTCAGGGTAATATTTAAAGCCAAGTCACCTTTAAATAGATAACTAAATAAGTTCGCTGTACTACCACCGGGTGAGGCTGCAAGTAGCATCAAGCCGACTGCAAGCAGTGGTGGTAAAGCCAGCAGTTTACATAATAAAAAGGCAATGCCGACAAGCAACACGAGCTGGCAAAATAATGCAATCAACACGGCTTTAGGGTGCTTGGTGACACGTGCGAAATCTTTGGGGGTAAGTTCTAGCCCAAGCCCGATCATAATAAAGGCCAGTGCTAATGGCAAAAGAACTGTAATAATTTCAGAATCCATATTATTTATTCTCCTTGAGCATATTTAATGGTTTTTCACCAAAGTCCTTATGGTGATTGCGTTAGAAAAAATAGTTTAGGTTTTCACTTGTTGAATCAGGTGACTGCCACGGCGCGTCAAAATAAAACCAAATAAGGTCGCCAATAAATACATAAAAATAGAATAAACACCGGCAGGTATCGCCACTGTGGTGTTTTCAAGCACACTCAGTGCGATGGTTAGGGCGATACTAGTGTTATGAATGCCAATTTCAAAAGTACACGCACGTGCCTGTTTTTCCGGCACGCCCGCGAGGAATGGAATTAGGTAACCCAAAAATAAGCCACTGAAACAGAGTAAACAGGTTGCAATGCCGACGCTGGCAAAATACGTAATAATGTTGGATTGTTCACGCAAAACTGCGAGTGTAAAGATAAGAATTAATAAGAAAATAGATAACATTCGCATCGGTTTGTTGATGTGATATGCAATGGTCGGAAAGGAGTTGCGAATAAACATACCGAAACATACCGGTATCAAAATAATCAGAAATACATGTGTGATCTTATCAATAGGCATGCCAATACTGGTACTTTCACCAACAAAATGCAAAATGGATAGGTTGACAATAAACGGCAGTGTAAAGCACGAAACAACTGAGTTAATGGCCGTTAAGCTAATGTTTAATGCAACGTCACCTTTATATAGGTAGCTGAATAGGTTTGCTGTGGGGCCACCGGGTGAAGCCGCAAGCAACATGAGCCCCACCGCAAGTAATGGGGGTAACTCAAGCAACTTACACAGGAAAAACGCAATACTGGTCAGTAGAATAAGCTGAGTAAATAAAGCGATGAAAATAACTTTTGGATAGCGTCCAACGCGTAAAAAGTCTTTGACTGATAGTTCAAGCCCCAAACCCATCATCATGATGGCTAAAGCTATGGGCAGAAAAAATGCAAATAATCCCGAATCCATGGAATTTCCTGATATTTTTATCCTTATAGTATTTTTTGAGTTTATCTCAGTTTAATAAATAAGCAATAAATAAAAGCGAGTAAAAACTGATGTTTTACCCGCTTTATTTTTGATCTGTTAATTGGTCGATATTTTCATTGACAACTGTTTATTTAGGACGAGGGGGAGTGAACCCTAAAGCACATTTTCCTTTAATTTCTTGTCCATTAATCGTTGCAGTAGTGGCTTTTGCATCTGCACTACATGTGCTTAATAATTCTGCTTCTTCGCCATGCAGATTTGCATTTTTGGAAGAGCTAAAAAATTGTGGTTCGCAGGTACCATTCCAGATAATACCGCGATAGGCAAATGATACTTGAGCGCCTTGGCTTTTACCTTTACAGACTTGTTGATATCGCTGTGCATCATACACTTTCTCAACTTTATCATTGGCTGAGGCAGCAAGTGTTGATAAACATAAACCGCATAAAACCGTGGATAGCAAAATATTCTTATTCATGCTTATAGTCCTTATGATTCTCATGGGATCTATAACAGAATAAAAAATCATCAGAATAAAACAACAATCTTCGAGTAACATTTGCTTGAGAAATGTATATTTTTATATGGAATATGCAAAGTATGTATGTTCATAAAGAAATATATAGGCATAAAACAGTAGTCAATAACAATAAAATCGAGTTAATCAGTCAACTTATCGGTGAAGTTTTGCTATAATCTTCCGTCATCCTTTTTTAATCTCCTTTACCACTATGCATTATCCTAAAGTTTACGATGTCATTGTTATCGGCGGCGGTCACGCGGGTACTGAGGCAGCTCTTGCTGCGGCACGTATGGGTCGACAGACTTTACTCTTAACTCATAATATTGAGACTTTAGGGCAGATGAGCTGTAATCCAGCCATCGGTGGTATTGGAAAATCACATTTAGTACGTGAAATTGATGCTTTAGGCGGTGCAATGGCATTGGCTGCCGATAAAGGTGGTATTCAATTCCGTATTTTAAACTCACGTAAAGGTGCAGCAGTACGAGCGACTCGTGCCCAAGCTGACCGTGTACGTTTTAAAGCTGCGATTCGTCATACTTTAGAAAACCAGGCGAATTTGGATATTTTCCAACAAGCCGCTGATGACCTTATTGTTGAAGGCGATACCGTTAAAGGTGTAGTCACCCAAATGGGTATTCGCTTTGATGCGAAAACTGTTGTATTAACTACAGGTACATTCTTGGGTGGTGTGATCCACGTAGGTTTAAATAATGCTTCAGGCGGTCGTGCGGGCGATCCTCCTTCAATTTCATTGGCTGCGCGCCTTCGTGAATTGAACTTACCTGTAGGTCGCTTAAAAACTGGTACACCACCACGTATCGATGCACGATCAGTTGATTTCTCTGTGATGACGCCACAGCCGGGTGATTTCCCATCTCCGACTATGTCGTTCATGGGTGATGCATCGATGCACCCTGAACAAATCAACTGTTACATCACGCATACCAATGAAAAAACTCACGATATCATTCGTGGCGGCTTAGACCGTTCACCAATGTATACTGGTGTGATTGAAGGTGTGGGTCCCCGTTACTGCCCATCGATTGAAGATAAAATTCATAAATTTGCCGATAAAGATTCGCATCAAGTGTTCTTGGAACCTGAAGGTTTGGACACACATGAGCTTTATCCAAACGGTATTTCAACTTCTTTACCATTCGATGTTCAGTTTGAATTGGTGCGCTCGATTCGTGGTATGGAAAATGCGCACATTTTGCGTCCGGGTTATGCAATTGAGTACGACTATTTCAACCCACAATCATTGAAATTCTCTTTAGAAACCAAATCGATTAATAACCTGTATTTTGCTGGTCAAATTAACGGTACAACGGGGTATGAAGAAGCGGGTGCGCAAGGTTTGCTTGCAGGCTTGAACGCAGCACGTCGTGCATGGGATCAAGAGCAATGGACACCGAAACGTGATGAAGCGTACATGGGTGTATTGGTTGATGACTTGATTACTCTCGGTACAAAAGAACCGTACCGTATGTTCACTTCACGTGCGGAATACCGTTTGATGTTGCGTGAAGACAATGCCGATCAGCGTCTAACTGCCATTGGCCGTGAAATGGGTCTTGTGGATGATGCGCGTTGGGATTCGTTCTGCCAAAAAATGGAAGCAATTGAAACTGAAAAAGGTCGTTTACAACACCTTTGGGCCGCGCCAAACAATCCACTAGGCAAAAAATTCGTTGAAATGACGGGTGATGACCTGTCTAAAGAAACCAATGCGATCGATTTGCTCAAACGTCCAAATATCAACTTTGCGCAAATTGCTGAATTGACGGGTTCAGAAGTTTCAGCATTTGTGGGTGAGCAAATTGAAATTGCTGTGAAATATGCGGGTTATATTAACCGTCAGCAAGAAGACGTTGCGCAAATGAAACGTTTGGAAGATACACGTATTCCTGCTGATTTTGATTACGATGTAGTTTCTGGTCTTTCACGTGAAATCACCATGAAGCTGAAAAATGTATTGCCTGAAACATTGGCACAAGCAAGCCGTATTCCGGGTGTTACACCTGCGGCTGTTCAATTGGTGATGATTACGATTCGTAAGAATAACCAAGCGAAAAAATCTGCATAATTTTTCAGCTGAAAGAAAAACCCGCTAGATGCGGGTTTTTTATTGCTTAAAAATTATTGGCTGTTGGTATTTGATCGGATTAAATGAATATTTTGATCATCATTAGTTTTAGCTATGGTTTGATTATTAAAATCTTCCATAAACCTAAGTGATTGATAGTAAAATATAAATACAAAAAATAAGATCTAAAACTATTGATATACAAAGTTTTAAGTCTTAATGGTGGGCTTTTGGTCGTGTGAATTCCGACCTTTGTAGTGGTATTTATTCTACCCAATAAAGCCGAAACTTCAGGGCATGGCGTACAAGTGGGTTTACGCTACATGAATGGAGTTCGATTATGGCAAATCAACAATCGGGAAAAATGCAAAAATTTCTAACGGTATTTTTGTGTTTCTGGGTGGCATTTTTTGAAGGTTTTGACCTACAAGCACCCGGTATCGCAGCAAAGGGAATCGCAGCGACATTTTCCTTAGATCAGGTACAAATGGGCTATGTGTTTAGCTTAGGTGTGTTTGGTATGTTATTTGGCGCGTTCTTTGGGGGGCGTGTCGCTGACTATTTGGGACAGAAGAAAGTCCTGATGTTGTCGATTTTTATCTTCGGTGTATTTATGTCTATCACGGCAGTTGCACCAAGCATTGAAATTTTATATATCGCACGATTCTTTACAGGTTTAGGTTTGGGTGCTGCGATGCCAACGATGATCTCGGTGGTGGGTGATGAAGCGACGGATGCTAACCGTGGGCGCTTAAATAGTTTGATGTACTGTGGCTTACCCGTAGGTGCAATCTTTGTTGCTGGCTTGGGTATTGTCTTTAAAGATATCTCATGGCATACACTATTTTTAATTGGTGGTTTAACGCCTTTAATCTTGATTCCATTCATGGCGATTATCTTAAAAGATAAGCGTACAGAAAAAGTTCAGGCAGAAACCAAGGAAACGGTTCCACCGATGGGGCAAATCCTTTTTGCTGAACAGCGTTATAAATATACATTGCCGCTCTGGCTGAGTTTCTTCTTTACCTTAATGGTGAACTATATTCTGATCAGTTGGTTGCCTAACTTGCTTATGGAACAAGGGTTGGAAAAGCAACAAGCTTTTATGATCATGTTGATGTTCCAAGTGGGCGCAGTGATTGGTACGCTGGGTTTAGGCTACTTGCTGGATCGCCTAAAATTATGGCAAATGGCAGTGATTATCTATTCAGGTTTGTTTGTAGCATTGTTTGTGCTGTTTACAACAAATTCCATTCCTGTACTCATTGCTGCAGGCATCATGGGCGGAATTTTCTCTACAGGTGGTCAATCGATTTTGTATGGGATCTCTCCAATTTTCTATACACCAGCTGGGAAAGTGACAGGTGTGGGAAGTGCAATTTCATGGGGACGTTTGGGTGCAATGACAGGTCCATTACTTACAGGCAAGATTTTGGCGCTAGGTCTAGGAACGACAGGTATTTTAATTGCAAGTGCGCCGGGTATTGCTTTGTCGGCTATCGCGGTGGCTGCATTATCTGCCTATAAATCATCCCTCAAGAAATAATCGAAATCAGTCATATTTAAAGGAGCTACGGCTCCTTTTTTATTGAATAAATATCTTTAGCTGAAACTAAGTTTTGTTAGAATAAATCTAATATTCATGAATAAATTTACTTCTATGTCTTATCAATTGATCGAACTTGATATTTCTCCTTCAGATAACATTCAGTGTCCACATTGTCAGCAGCAAGTGATTGATTGGTCAGAAGAGCAGTATGTACAGCCATGTGAGCATGTGCTGTTTATTGCAATGGATATTGGTTTTGAGTTTATTACCGATGAATTTGAGCAAACTATGCAGCATACAGTCGATGACTTGCATGCCAATGATGATCAATATCATATGTTTACTGAAATTACCGCCTCAAGTTTCCCTGAGTTTCTGATATATAAGTCTGATTTAGGGGTGGAAGGTTATTCACGTTATGTCGGCTTTACGGCATAAAATATTGCTAAAAAATCTCAAAATAAAAAAGCCAGTTAAGTGACTGGCTTTTTTAATGAAAATCAGAAAATTAACTTTCTAATTCTTCTTCGACATCATCTTCGGCACTGTCCATACCGAGTTCTTTAAGTTTACGGGTTAAGGTATTACGACCCCAACCTAAAAGTTCTGCTGCATGGCGCTTACGCCCACGTGTTTGCTGTAGTGCAGCATTGATGAGGGTGCGTTCAAACATTGGTGTGGCAATGTCGAGAATTTTCATCTCACCATTTTTAAGTTTTTGCACAGCCCATTGACCAAGTAATTCATCCCAATGATGCACCCCGATACGATCAATCCCTTGAGTAGCAGGATTGCCATCTGTGCCTTGAATTGGAATCTGTTTTAATTCAGAAGGTAAATCTTCTGGATAAACTTCACGGCCTGTGATCATGACTGTTAGCCAGCGACAGGTATTTTCGAGCTGACGCACATTACCTTGCCACGGCAGTTTTTGCATGTATTCTTGCGTTTCAGGACGCAGAATCTTCGGACTTACCCCAAGTTCTTTACCTGCACTTGCAAGGAAGTGCTGTGCAAGCATCGGAATATCTTCACTACGATGTGCAAGTTTTGGAATATGAATACGAATCACGTTTAGACGGTGGTACAAGTCTTCACGGAAGCGACCTTCATGTACTAATTTTTCTAAGTCTTGGTGTGTCGCTGCAACGATACGGACATCCACCTTGACTGGGATGTGACCACCGACACGGTAGAATTCGCCATCCGCTAAAACACGCAGTAAACGTGTTTGGGTTTCAAATGGCATGTCGCCGATTTCATCTAGGAAAAGTGTTCCGCCATTGGCTTGTTCGAAACGACCTTGACGCTGTGTGTTGGCACCGGTGAACGCGCCTTTTTCATGACCAAATAATTCAGTTTCGATCAAATCTTTTGGAATTGCCGCCATATTGAGGGCAATAAAAGGTTTGTTGCCACGTGGTGAATGCTTATGCAATGCATGCGCAACCAATTCTTTCCCCGTGCCTGATTCACCATTAATTAATACGGTAATGTGTGATTGAGAAAGACGACCAATGGCACGGAAGACTTCCTGCATAGCAGGAGATTCACCAATAATCTCTGTAGATTGAATCGGTTGAACAGTTTTAGCAGATTCTTGTTGTTGTAATTTGGCAATATGCAAAATTGCACGGTTTACAAGCGCTAAGGCTTCATCAATATCAAAAGGTTTTGGTAGATATTCAAATGCACCCGTTTGATAGCTCGACACAGCAGATTCTAGATCTGAATGTGCGGTCATGATGATCACAGGTAAGTCTGGGTAGTTGCCTTTGACTTTACCTAAAAAGGTCAGTCCATCAATACCTGGCATACGAATGTCCGTCAAAATAACATCTGGCGCATCGACACTTAACTGATCTAAAGCGGATTGTGCTTCTTCAAAACTGGTAACATCAAAACCTTCTTCTTTGAATGTTTTTTCCAGCACCCAACGCATGGCGCGATCATCATCGATGACCCAAATCTTATTACGCGACATGATCTGACTCCCAAGGTAAATATAGGCTAAATACTGTTTTTCCAGGAACTGATTGGCATTCAATCATTCCGTTATGTTGATGCATAATATTTTGTGCAATGCTAAGGCCGAGACCTGTGCCTTTCGCTCGTCCTGTCACTAAAGGGTAAAATACGGATTCTAATATTTCTTGTGGGACACCCGGTCCATTGTCCTCGATGTCAATGCGTACCGCAGAACGTTTTAATACACCGTTGATGGTGACTAAGCGTTGAATACGTGTGCGCAAGGTCAGTTCTGGTTGATGCTCAACAAAGAACTCTTTATTTTCAGTCATCGCCTGAACAGCATTAACACTGATATTCAGCATGACCTGAATTAATTGATCACGATCTGCCAGTACATCTGGTAAAGAAAGGTCGTAATCACGGGTGATTTTAATTTTCTTTTTAGTTTGGTTGACGATCAGTGAACGAACACGTTCAAGGGGTTCATGGACATTGACTGGTTCGTAACTTGGTAATTGTCTTGAACCAAGCATAGTGTCAGCAAGATTACGTAATCGGTCCACTTCACTAATAATAATGTCGGTGAATTCGCTGTACTTCGGATCATTTAAACTACGCGCTAAAAGTTGTGTCGCCCCACGGATACCACCAAGTGGATTTTTAATTTCATGGGCAACGCCACGAATCAGTTGTCTTGCGACTTGATGTTGTTGAATTAGGTTTTCTTCTTTAGAAATTTTCAACATCCGGTCGATTTGATTCAGCTCAATCAATAGCAAAGGGTGGTAGGGTTTGCCAGAGTTGAGCTGTGACACGGTGTAATCGACATGAATGTCTTTAAAGTTGACATTAATCGTTGCTTCTCGGCGCGTATAGTGTTGACCGGAAGTTAATGTATTCATTAATGCATCATGCGTATTGAATTCATCATCGGGCATATGGAGTAAATTTAATACAGGCTGACCTGATGCACGAAGTAAGCTGATGTCAAAAAGCGCTTCACAAGATGAATTTAAATAAAAAATATTCAGGTTGCTATCGACCAATAAAATGGCAGTGGTTAAATTATCCACTAAAAGCCGGTAATCAATCGTCATAGTCTGATCCATTAGCGAGAGGTTCCTGTCTTAAAATGGCGCAATGGCATCTTCATAAAGCAAATCGTTCAATCTAATAAGGTTCGAATTGATGCAAGTTATGCAAGATATAAGCCAACTATTTGAGAAATACGCTAAGTTTTGATGCTTATTTGAATAAATGCGCTTATTTAAGACTTTAAATAAAGTGTATAGCCGATTAAAAACAGGCTGTAAATCTAAAATGCATTAAAATGGTGCAAATGAAATTATATGGATGAATTTATAGCATTATTTTGGTGCGTGATATAAAGAGTGGACTTTTCACCTGTTTTTATGTTTTGAAAAGACATACAATACGCGGATTATAGTGGAGCGCAGATTCATGAAATCCCCCAAAGTCGGTTTTGTTTCTTTAGGTTGTCCTAAGGCATTGGTAGATTCCGAACGAATTTTAACTCAGTTAAAGACTGAAGGTTATGATGTAGCATCAGATTATGATGGTGCAGATTTAGTAGTTGTAAATACCTGTGGTTTTATTGAATCTGCAGTACAAGAGTCGCTAGATGCCATTGGCGAAGCGATGAGTTCAAACGGTCGCGTAATTGTGACTGGTTGTTTAGGTAAAGACGAAGACAAAATTCGCAAAATGCACCCAAATGTCTTAAAAGTGACAGGTGCTGCGGCATATCAAGAAGTGATGGAAGCTGTGCACGAATACGTGCCTGAGCCACCAAAACACAATCCGTTTATTGATCTAGTACCTGAACAAGGTATTCGATTAACACCAAAACATTATGCTTATTTGAAAATTTCAGAAGGTTGTAACCATCGTTGCACATTCTGTATCATCCCAAGCATGCGTGGTGATTTGGTTTCTCGTCCAGTAGGTTCAGTGTTGACTGAAGCTCAAGCACTGAAAAAAGCAGGCGTAAAAGAAGTCTTAGTGATTTCTCAAGATACATCGGCTTATGGCGTAGACACTAAATACAAATTGGACTTCTGGAACGGTCAGCCCGTTAAAACCAAATTCTATGACATGTGTGAAGCATTGGGTCAATTGGGTATCTGGGTGCGTCTGCACTATGTATATCCATATCCACATGTAGACGCTGTGATTGACTTAATGGCACAAGGCAAAATTTTGCCGTATTTGGATATTCCATTCCAACACGCAAGTCCTAAGATTCTAAAACTCATGAAGCGTCCTGCGCACAGTGAAAATACACTGGAGCGTTTAAAAGTTTGGCGTGAGAAATGTCCTGATCTTGTGATTCGTTCTACATTTGTTGTGGGCTTCCCGGGTGAAACTGAAGAAGACTTCCAAATGTTGCTTGATTGGTTAAAAGAAGCGCAGCTTGATCGTGTGGGTTGTTTTACTTACTCACCAGTTGAAGGTGCGACTGCAAATGATTTGCCAGATCATGTGCCTGAAGAAATCAAACAAGAGCGTTATGAACGTTTCATGCAAGTTCAGCAAGAAATCTCTGCTGCAAAATTGCAAAGCCGTATTGGTCAGAAAATGACAGTACTTGTGGATGATCTTGAAGAAGAGTTCCCAGTTGCTGTTGCGCGTTCTTATGCAGATGCACCTGAAATTGATGGTAATGTTTTTGTTGAGGATATCGATAAGTCAGTGATTAAAGCAGGTGATTTACTTGAAGTAGAAATCACAGATGCAGATGAATATGACTTATTTGCAAAACTGATCTCGGTTAAGTCTGCTTAAACGATTCATTAAAAATAATTGAAATTAAATAATTCGGAGTTGATGATGCTTGATTCTAAAAAACCACGTTTTGGTCGCATCCTGCTTAAGCTTTCAGGTGAAGCTTTAGCGGGCAATAAAGAGATGGGTATCGATGCACAAGTGCTCGATCAAATGTCACTCGCAATTGCGCACCTTGTTGGTTTAGGTGTTCAAGTGGGTATCGTTGTCGGCGGTGGTAACCTTTACCGTGGTAGCCAATTACAAAAAGATGGTTTGGTTGGCCGTGTAACAGGTGATCAAATGGGTATGTTGGCCACTGTAATGAACGGTTTGGCACTTCGTGATGCTTTGGTACGTCGTAATATCAAAACTCGTCTAATGTCAGCTTTACCCATTGGTGCTGTAGTTGAATCATATTCTAGCCGTGATGCAATTCGTCATTTAACTCGTGGCGAAGTTTGTGTATTTGTTGCAGGTACGGGTAACCCATTCTTTACGACAGATACAGCAGCATGCTTACGCGGTATTGAGATTGAAGCCAATCTTATTCTTAAAGCGACTAAGGTTGATGGCGTATACAACAAAGATCCAAGCAAGTATGAAGATGCAGTGAAATACGATGCATTAACATTTGACCAAGTTTTAGATGAAAAACTGGGTGTGATGGATTTAACAGCGATTTGCTTGTGCCGTGACCACAACGTTCCACTTCAAGTATTTGATATGAACAAATCAGGTTCATTACTTTCAGTGGTAATGGGTGAAAAAGAGGGTACTCACGTTACGAACTAATGTACGTGGGCCCTAAAGCTCTTTATACTACAAGCTATTTTAGAATTTACATCTTTTCGAATTAAGTAAGGAAGATCACATGATTAACGATCTTAAAAAAGACGCAGAAGACCGTATGAACAAATCTCTAGATTCTCTAGAGCATGGTTTTGCCAAAGTTCGTACAGGCCGCGCGCACCCATCAATTTTAAATGGTGTTATGGTTCCTTACTATGGCTCTGATGTGCCATTAAACCAAGTAGCGAACGTGGGTGTAGAAGACTCTCGTACTCTACTTGTTCAGCCTTTTGAACGTTCAATGGTTGCTGCAATTGATAAAGCAATTCGTGAATCTGACTTGGGCTTAAACCCGATTACTGCTGATGCCATCCGTGTTCCTATGGCTGCATTAACAGAAGAAACACGTAAAGACATGCAGAAAGTTGCACGTAACGAAGCTGAAAATGCAAAAGTTGCGATCCGTAACATCCGTCGTGATGTTTTGGGTGATATCAAAGCATTGTTGAAAGAAAAAGAAATTTCTGAAGATGATGAGCGTCGTGCAGGTGATGACATTCAAAAAATCACAGACAAATTCGTTGCTGAAGTTGAAAAACGTCTGGCTGCAAAAGAAGCTGAATTGATGAAGGTCTAAGTTTTAATGACCTCATCTGAAGAAACTTCCCGTCTTCCAAAACATGTTGCCATCATTATGGATGGCAATAATCGTTTTGCCAAAAAAAATCAAATGCAAAAAGGTGAAGGGCATCGTTCTGGAAAGGACATCCTAGATCCCATCGTTGAACATTGTCGTAAAAGAAATATCCAAGCACTGACGGTTTTTGCTTTTTCGAGTGAAAATTGGAATCGTCCTCAGTTTGAGGTTGATTTGTTGATGGCTCTTCTTGAAGAAACCATTCATGAACAGTTGCCACGCATGGAAAAATTTAACATTTCCCTACGTTTTATTGGTGATCGTTCTCGCTTATCTCCTAACTTACGTGACTTAATGTTGCAAGCTGAACAAAGGACTGCTAATTTCGACAGCATGACTTTAACTATTGCAATTAGTTACGGTGGTATGTGGGATATGACACAGGCTGCAAAAAAAATCGCAGCAGATGTTTTAACTAACAAAATAAATCTTGAAGCAGTGGATGCTGAAGTCTTTGGTCAATATGTCAGTTTAAGTGATCTACCTCCGGTAGATTTGTTAATTCGTACAGGTGGTGATTTCCGTCTCTCGAACTTCTTGCTTTGGCAAGCTGCGTATGCAGAACTTTATTTTACCCAGACATTATGGCCCGAATTTACCATTGAAGAATTTGACGACGCACTAGCGGTATTTGGTGGTCGTGAACGTCGTTTTGGTAAGACTTCAGAGCAGATTCAACAAGAGCAGTTTGAGAATAAATAAATGTTAGAGCGGATAATAACCGCATTGGTACTGGTTTCAGTTGTACTGAGTTGCATGTTTGCAACCGAGTCTAAATACCCAATGCTTGTGCTGATGATTATTGCATCAGCTGTCGCGGGTTATGAGTGGTTCAAACTCATGCCGCGGAATACACAAAATGTGATTAAACCTTTCGCTTGGGGCTATGGTCTAGTCACTGCTATTCTTTCAGCACTAGCATTGCATTTTACAGATGTTGCATTACTGCTTTGGGCGGCTTCGATCTTTACTTGGATCTTAAGTGTCTATTGGGTGAAGTCTTATCCTGATTACGATAACTGGTATAACCCGAGTCTGAGTGGTATTGGTTTAGTCTTAGTTCCTGCTGCGGTAACTGCTATTTTTTCTGTGTGGATGAACTCACCGTGGTGGCTCATGTATCTGTTCCTGTTGGTATGGGGTGCAGACAGTGGTGCATACTTCGTGGGACGTAAATTTGGTAAGAAAAAACTTGCACCAGATGTGAGCCCAAATAAATCGATCGAAGGTTTATATGGCGGTCTATTCACTGCAATGCTAATTGTTATTGTTGTTGAAATTATTTATCTTGATTTAAGCATCGCTGAACATATTTTATTTTTAATACTTTCAGTAATAACAGTATTTAGTTCAGTACTTGGTGATTTATTTGAATCGATGATCAAGCGTCGTGCAGGGATCAAAGATTCTGGTCGTATTCTTCCCGGACATGGTGGTGTGCTGGATCGTATTGACTCGTTGCTTGCTGCAGCACCTATCTTTGCAGCAGGTATGTATGTTTTAAAATTAATTGGCGTAGATTTATAGATGTCACAATCTGTTTGTATATTGGGTGTAACAGGATCCATTGGTCAAAGTACTTTAAAGATTCTGCAACAGCACCCCGAAGAGTATTCAGTTTTTGCAGTCACTGCACATAGCCGAATTGTAGAACTTGTCGAAATATGCAAACAATATCGACCGAAAATCGCAGTTGTTCCATTCAATAAAGTGGATGAACTGCGCCAATTACTCGTAGCTGAAAAATTAACTGATATTGAAATCCTGCATGATGAAGAAGGATTAATCGCAGTAGCAGAACATCCACAGGTTGATGTGGTCATGGCAGCTATTGTTGGTGCGGCAGGGTTGCTACCTACATTGGCTGCTGCGAAAGCAGGTAAACGCGTGTTGCTTGCAAATAAAGAAGCGCTGGTGATGTCGGGTGACATCATGATTCAGACCGCACGTGAAAATAATGCTTTGTTGCTGCCAGTCGATTCTGAACACAATGCAATCTTCCAATGCTTACCTGAAACTTATCTACAAGGTGAGCGTCATGGTCAGCCAAAGCTAGGTGTCAAACAAATTTTACTTACCGCTTCTGGTGGTCCATTTTTACATCATAGTTTAGAACAATTGCAAAGTGTAACGCCGGCCCAAGCCTGTAAGCATCCAAATTGGTCGATGGGGCAAAAAATTTCAGTTGATTCTGCAACGCTAATGAATAAAGGCTTGGAATTAATCGAAGCCTGTCATCTTTTTGCAGTTGAAGAACAATTTGTAACAGTTGTTGTCCATCCACAGAGTATCATTCATTCAATGGTTCAATATGTAGATGGTTCGACTTTGGCACAAATGGGAAATCCTGATATGTGTACGCCTATCGCTCATGCATTAGCGTGGCCAAAGCGTATTCAAACACATGTGCCTCCATTAGATTTATTTGTTCATTCACAGTTAAACTTTGAACAGCCTGATATACAGCGATTCCCAGCACTAAAATTAGCACGTCAAGCCATGAAGGCTGGGGGCTTAGCTCCTACGATTTTAAATGCAGCCAATGAAATCGCCGTGGCAGCATTTTTGCATGAGAAAATTGGCTTTACTCAAATCCCGCAAATTGTGGAACATGTGTTGGGGCAAGTTGAAAACTCAGCTGCAAATAATATTGATGTTATTTTGCATGCAGATAAATCGGCACGTATGGTTGCTGAAAAAGCAGTATTGAATTCAGGAAGTTAAGACATGAATGCCTTGTTTATGATTATTGCAGCAATATTGCTACTTGGACCGCTGATAGCGATTCATGAATTTGGGCATTATTTCGTTGCACGTAAACTGGGCGTAAAGGTTTTGGTGTATTCGATTGGTTTTGGCCCAACACTACTTAAGTGGACGTCAAAGAAGTCGGGTATTCAATATCAACTGTCTGCATTACCACTCGGTGGTTATGTCAAAATGTTGGATGAACGAGAAGGTGATGTCGCAGCAGAAGACTTACCAAAAGCATTTAACCGACAACACCCTTGGAAGCGTATTGCAATTGTTGCGGCAGGGCCACTCATCAACTTGGCTTTTGCTGTGGTGTTGTTTTGGATTTTATTTTTACCTGCACAGGAACAGCTGAATACGCGCGTAGGTAAAATTTTACCAAATACACCAGCAGCGGCTGCGCAAATGCAGTCTGGTGATAAAATTACTGCCGTAGATGGTACTCAAGTATCCACTTGGGAGCGCTTGAATTATGCCTTGGTTGATCGTGTGGGTGAAACTGGCAACATTCAAATTCAAGCTGAACGTGCAGGGCAAATTCAAAACTTCAGTTTACCAATTCAGAGTTTTTTGCGCGATCAAACTCAGTCACCACTCGATGTTCTTGGTTTTACGCCATATCGTCCTGAAATTCCTGCAGTGGTTTCAAAACTCAGTGAAGATGGCGCAGCGATTCGCCAAGGGATGCAAGTGGGTGATCGAATTGTTTCGATTGATGGCGTAAAAATGAAAGACTGGTTTGATGTTGTACAAGTTGTACAAGCTTCTCCAGAAAAGTTACTTAAAATTGATGTTTTACGACAAAATAAAATTGTGCATTTAAACGTGATGCCGCAAGGTAAGCATGACCAAATGGGTAAAGTCACAGGGCTTTTAGGTGTACAAAGCGATCCGGGTAAAGTCAATATTCCAGCCGAATACAAACAAACCATTCAATACACGCCTGTAGAGGCGATGGGAAAAGCGGTAGAAAAAACAGGTCAAATCTCTAGTATGATCCTGAATTCTATTGTAAAAATGGTGCGTGGTTTGGTGGGTTTGGATAATTTATCTGGTCCGATTACCATTGCGAAAGTGGCTGGACAAAGTGCCGAAATGGGGTGGCAAACCTTCATTTCATTTATGGCACTGATGAGTGTGAGTTTAGGTATTTTAAATTTACTACCGATTCCTATGCTCGATGGCGGTCATTTAATTTACTATTTTATTGAATTAATTCGTGGTAAACCTGTTTCTGAACAAATACAATTGGTTGGATTAAAAATTGGTATGGTATTGCTGGGTAGCATGATGCTACTGGCTCTATTCAATGACATTATGCGTTTATAAGAACGTTATACGAAATAAATTAACAGCGGAAAAGACTGGCATGCAGCACAAACATTTATTTATGCCATTGGCACTGGTTAGTGCTATGGCCGTAGCACAACAAGTATATGCAGCAGATGATTTTGTAGTACAAGATATTCGTGTTGATGGCTTAGTGCGTTTAACTCCTGACAATGTAGCCGGAATGATCCCATTCTCCGCTGGTGATCGTGTCAATGATCAAATCATTTCAAACTCAATTCGTAGCATGTTTGCATCGGGTTTGTTTGATGATGTGAAGTCTTCACAAGTCGGTAATACCCTTGTATATACAGTGGTTGAACGTCCAGTTATTTCTAAAGTTGAGCTAAAAGGCAATAAACTTATTCCTAAAGAAGCCTTGGAAGAAGGCTTAAAGAAAATGGGTCTGTCCGAAGGTGAGGTTTTAAAGAAATCATCTTTGCAAACGGTTGAAACTGAATTAGAACAACAGTACATGCAGCAAGGTCGCTATGATGCTGATGTCAAAGTTATTACAACCGCTCAACCGAATAACCGTGTCAATGTCTTAATCGAGTTTGAAGAAGGTCAATCTGCCAAAGTATTTGATATCAATATCATTGGTAATACGGTCTTTAAAGAAAGCGAAATTAAACAAATTTTTGCATTAAAAGAAAGTGGTTGGAACTCGATCATTTCTCGTAATGACCGCTACGCACGTGAAAAGATGGCTGCGAGTTTAGAAGCTTTACGTGCGATGTATCTCAACAAAGGTTACATCAACTTCAACATTACCAATTCAAGTCTGAATTTGAGTGAAGATAAAAAACATGTCTTTATCGAAGTTTCGGTGGATGAAGGCGAACAATTTAAGTTTGGTGAAACCCATTTCTTAGGTGATACGCTTTATACGCAAACTGATTTAAACGCTTTAAAACTTTATAAAGATGGCGATTTATATTCACAAGAAAAAGTGAATGGTGTGAAACAGCTTTTACTTCGTAAATACGGTAACGCAGGTTACTACTTTGCAGAAGTGAACATTGTTCCTGAAATCAATAAAGACACCAAATTGGTTGATTTAAATTACTATGTGAATCCGGGGCAGCAAGTCACAGTTCGCCGTATTAATTTCACAGGTAACTCGAAAACAGCTGATGAAGTTCTTCGTCGTGAAATGCGTCAAATGGAAGGTGCATTAGCAAGTAACGAAAAAATTGATTTGTCTAAAGTGCGTTTAGAACGTACTGGTTTCTTTAAAACCGTTGATGTTAAGCCTGCACGTATTCCGGGCACGCCAGATCAAATTGATTTAAATGTGAATGTTGAAGAGCAGCATTCGGGTACAAGTACTTTAGCTGTTGGTTTCTCACAAAGTGGCGGTGTGACTTTCCAAGCAGGTTTGAGTCAAACCAACTTCTTGGGTACAGGTAATGCGGTTTCTATCGATTTGTCTCGTTCAGAGACTCAAGATTACTATAACCTCAGTGTAACTGACCCGTACTTTACTATTGATGGTGTACGTCGTGGTTATAACATGTACTACCGTAAAACCAAGTTAGATGATGACTATAACGTTAACAACTACGTTACTGATAGTTTTGGTGGTGGTATTAACTTCGGTTATCCGATCGATGAAAACCAAAGTATCAGTATGGGTTTAAATGTAGATCAAACCAAGGTAACAACAGGTGAGTATGTATCTACATATGTGCGTGATTATTTGAAGGCAAATGGTGGTAAAACCATTGATTCTAATTCATTTAATACATGTTCAATTGTAAATCCTGATCCTAGCAATCTTGAATGGACATGTCCTGAAGCGAACATAGTTAATAATGATTACGAAAGTGCGTTTGAAGGAAAGTTTTTAACCTATAACTTAAACCTAGGTTGGTCGTATAACACGCTTAACCGTCCTGTATTCCCAACATCAGGTATGTCGCATCGCGTAAATACTGAAATTGCTTTACCAGGTAGTGATGTTGAGTATCAAAAAGTCACTTACGATGCACAAGCTTATTTCCCACTAGGTAAAGACTTTGTGCTCCGTGGCTATGGTAAGTTGGGTTATGGTAATGATTTACCGTTCTATAAAAACTTCTATGCAGGTGGTTTTGGTTCGGTACGTGGTTATGACAACAGCACCTTAGGTCCAAAATATGACGGTGTCTATTATGATGCTCGTGGTGAAAAAGATTATGACCCAGAAGAAGTCGGTGGTAATGCTTTAATTCAATTTGGTACTGAATTAGCTTTACCTGTGCCATTTAAAGGCGATTGGGCGCGTCAAGTTCGTCCAGTATTATTTGCTGAAGGCGCACAAGTATTTGATACCCAATGTGACGTTCCTAAATCTAGTGAAGACCGTCAATACTGTAAAGATAACTACGGCTTTGATATGAACAATATGCGTTATAGCGTTGGTGCAGGCTTTACTTGGATCACGATGATTGGTCCAATTTCACTGAGTTATGCATTCCCGCTTAATGACAAAGCTGGCGATGAAACAAAAGAAATTCAATTCGAGATTGGTCGTACCTTCTAAGTACGACCCTTCTGGGAATAACAAAATTACAGGTTGATAAGATGAATAAATTATTTACTGGTTTGGCGGTATTGGGTATGTCATGTTCTGCTGTGGTACATGCAGCAGGTTACGGTGTGGTTGATTTAGAAAAGGTGGTGGATCAAAGCACTTATCTAAAACAACAAAATGCTCAAATTCAACAGCAGTTGAAACCACAAACCACTAAAATTGAATCACTAGCAAAAGAGCTGGAAGCAATGCAACAGAAAGCTCAGCAAGGTGGTGATAAGTTGACTGCTGCGCAAAAGCAGCAAATGGGTCAACAGTATCAAACTAAACTCAAAGAGCTGACTGATTTACAGCAAAAAGTTCAAGCTTCGGTTCAAGGGAATATTCAGTCCTTAAATCGCACGATGGATACTCGAATTAAGCAAGTTGCAGAACAATTGCGCACAGAAAATAAGTTAGATGTTGTTTTGAATAAAAATTCAACACTTGCGTATGACCCTAAGTTTGATTTAACTGATAAAATGATTCAAAAGGTTAATGCAATTAAATAATCAATGAATTCTCAAAAATTCAGTTTAGAAAAGCTTGCTCAACTTGTTCAAGGTCAATGTATTGGCCAGCTAGACTTGCAATTCAGTGGAATGGCAAGTTTAGAGAGTGCTCAACCGCATCAGCTTGCATTTTTAAACGCAGATAAATATCTGAATGAAGCTCAACAGTCTCAGGCTGGTGCGCTGATTGTGACTGCAGACATGCAGTCACAAATCCCTTCACAGCAAAACTTTATTGTTGTACCAAATCCGTATCTGGCTTTCGCTATTCTGACGCATGTTTTTGAAAAAAAATCTGTAGAAAAAGGAATTGAAAGTACTGCCCAAATTCATCCTTCTGCAATCATTTCTGATACTGCTTATATTGGGCATTATGTGGTGATTGGTGCGAATAGCGTGGTGGGTGAAGGAACTCGAATTGAATCACAAGTGAAGATTGATCATGGTGTTGAAATTGGTAAAGATTGTTTTATCGATTCGCATGTGACGATTACTGGTGAAGCTAAGTTAGGTGATCGTGTACGTATCCATGCAAATACGGTGATCGGTGGTGAAGGGTTTGGTTTTGCGCCTTATCAAGGGAAATGGCATCGTATTGCTCAATTAGGTTCTGTACGCATCGGGAATGATGTGCGTATTGGTTCAAATTGTAGTATCGACCGTGGTGCTTTAGATGACACAATTTTGGAAGATGGTGTCATTATTGATAACCTTGTGCAAATCGCGCATAACGTCAAAGTGGGTGCAAATACGGCAATGGCAGCGAAATGTGGCATTGCAGGTAGTACAACTATTGGCAAAAATTGTGTGCTAGCAGGGGCTGTTGGTATCGTAGGTCATATTAATATTGCAGATAATGTGACAATTACCGGTATGTCAATGGTCACAAAAAGTATTTCCGTTGCTGGAAGTTATTCTTCAGGTACGCCAATGCTTGAAAGTGGTTCTTGGAAAAAGGCAGCAATCCGCTTTAAACAATTAGCAGATGTGCCATTGACCCAATTGGTCAAACGACTTGATCATATGCAGTCTCAAATTGAGTCCCTTGAATCAACATTTAAATTGCGTAAATAATTATGATGACAGAGTCGAATACCCCAGCTTTCACAAAACCTGAATTACCAATGACTATTCAGACTATTCGTGAATATTTGCCACATCGTTATCCGTTTTTATTGGTTGATCGTGTTGTTGAAGTGACTGACAACGGGATTGTAGGCTATAAAAATGTAACGATTAACGAAGAATTTTTACAAGGCCATTTCCCTGAATACCCAATTATGCCGGGTGTGCTGATTGTTGAAGCATTGGCGCAAGTGTCGGGTATCTTAGGTTTCATCATGAATAATGAGAAACCTTCAGCGGGTTCGTTGTTCTTATTTGCTGGTGCAGAAAAGGTCCGATTTAAAAAACAAGTCGTTGCAGGCGATCAACTTGTATTAAAATCAGAATTAGTGATGCAAAAGCGTGGCATTTACAAATATAATTGTGTTGCCACTGTAGATGGCGTAGTCGCAGCAACCGCGGAAATTATGGTTTCGCATCAGAAAACAGAGACAGCATGAGCAATAACGAATTAATTCATCCTACCGCCATTATTGACTCATCAGCAGTAATTGCTCCGGATGTGCAAATTGGACCATATTGTATTATTGGTCCTAATGTCACAATTGGAGCGGGTACTAAACTGCATTCACATATTGTGGTGGGTGGTTATACCCGTATTGGTCAACATAACGAAATTTTTCAATTTGCCAGTGTTGGTGAAGTCTGCCAAGACTTGAAATATGCTGGTGAAGAAACGTGGTTAGAAATCGGGGATCACAACTCGATTCGTGAACACTGTAGTTTACACCGTGGTACTGTTCAAGATCAGGGTCTAACTAAAGTTGGTAGTCATAATTTATTGATGGTGAATACACATATTGCACATGACTGTGTGGTAGGTGATCATAATATCTTTGCTAATAACGTCGGCGTTGCAGGTCATGTCCACATTGGTGATTATGTCATCGTAGGTGGTAACTCTGGTATTCATCAATTCTGTAAAATCGATTCTTACAGTATGATTGGTGGTGCATCTCTTATTTTGAAAGATGTACCTGCTTATGTCATGGTATCTGGTAATCCAGCCCATGCTTTTGCCATGAACATTGAAGGAATGCGTCGTAAAGGTTGGTCTAAAAATGTGATTCAAGGTTTACGTGAATCCTTTAAATTGATCTATAAAGATGGATTAACGACGAATGAAGCGATTGAACGTATTCGTACTGAAATTTTGCCTGAAGTGGCAGAAGCGCAATTGTTGATCGACTCACTTGAGCAGTCTAAGCGCGGTATCGTACGCTAAATGCTGCGAATAAAAAAAGACACCTTATAAGGTGTCTTTTTTTTGCGTTAAAAATAGGACTATTTTTTAACAAAGCCTGCTTCTTCAGATTTTGGATATTTTTGGGTAAGCTTGGTTTTGAGCTGCGTTGCTAAACTGCTATTTCGATCGACGTCTTTTGCAATGCTATACAGTTGATATAACGCTCTAGGCGCGCGGGTCGACTCAGGGTATTGATCTACCACGATACTATAGTTCTTTTTCGCTTCTGCGTAGTTGGTCGGTTCAACAGCAAGGTTGAACTCAGCTAACCAAAAATATGCATTGCTAATGTAGACGCTATTAGGATTATTCTTAATAAAGTTTTTCATTGGTGCAATGGCTTTTTTCGCACCACCTTGTCTATATGCATCTAAAGCAACGGTATAAGCTGCTTTCTCAAGCTCAAGTGAGTCACCACCTGCATTTACAGGTTGTTTTGCAGATGAGCTTAATGTTGCTTGGGTCGTAGGTTGTTTAGCTGGTGTAGGGGCTATATTAGCTGCTACTGGGTGCAGTACCTTGTTGGTTATCCTCCGCAGCCTCTGTGTCTTCACTCGGATCTACTTTTTGTTGGAGTAGCTCTAAACGTTGATCTAAATCTGCATAGCGGTTTGTAAGTTCACTTTTTAATTGTTCGATAATATTGTCTTGCTCTTCCATTTTACCGCGTAAGCTACGCAATTCATTTTCAAGCTGTTGGTTCTTCTGCATAAGCTGCCAATTTAAATTGGTTGGCGTAGGTGTAGAGCCAGCACCTGTTTGAATGGCTGTATTATTTGCTGTATACACAGTGCCATTATCTGCGCCACTCAAACCGCGAGATTCGATTGGAATATTGGCAAATAGCGTACCTGAGCAAGTCAATGTAAGGGCACACAATACATGCTGTTTAAACATCATAAAAATTCCATGTAGTTGCAAGCATGTCCGTATTGAATAGTTTTATTACAGACTGCTTTAGATAAAACGATAAGCACATTAAAAACGCCAAAGTTCTGAATTGCAATAAGCTTTTACAATCTTGTTGTGTATTAAAGTAAAAATATAGTGATGATGTTTCACGTTTTCTACATCATCGACCATCATATTGATTTATAAATAATCAAACAGTGTTTTCTACTCAGGAATTCTTGGTTTTAGTCTTGCATGTTTATCAAAAATCTCTATACTCTGTTCTTGCAATGGTAGCCCTGCCGGTTACTTCGCAATTGTACTCTACAAACCCCGCCAGGACCGGAAGGTAGCAACGGTAGTAGAAATATGATGTGCCGAAGTCTTGCTGGTAGGGTTGCCACCAGTTTCAATAATAATAAATTAGACTTCCTCTCATTTTTCAATCCCAGATTCTTCTTTATTTTAGTTTTATTAATTCTTCATTTAGATCTATATCTTTGTTATTCGGCATCAAATTCTTTACGTGAAATCACTTTAAAAATCGTATCGAGATCAAAGCCTCGATATTGTAAAAAACGTATTTGTTTGGCTTTTTGTTTTGGATCACGTTCAACAGCTTTGCCAAATTTTTTGATCTTGAGCTGGTAAGCTTCAGCGACCCAATCTGTTTCTTTTAATTCATCCTGAATTAACTCACTGTCTACTTTTTTATTTTTTAAAGCAAGCTTTATACGGTTGGGGCCTTTACCTTTGCGTTTTTGACTCGACAACAGCATTTCTGCTACACGCTGATCGCTTTGATAGTTCTCACGTGCGAGTTCTTCCACCAAGTGTATGACTTCTTCGCGACTATCCGCATACAGTGCTAACTTCTCGATTAAATCCGCTTTTGAGTATTCTTTACGTGTGAGTACTGCAAAGGCGTAGGAGCGTAAATGAGAGCCGCGCAGACCTGGTTTTTTTTCAGTATGAACATCTTTACCATTGGCATCAAAATGCAATGCAGTGTGATCGATCACCGAAGCATTGTCATTCGGAATGTCAGTTTGTGCAGCATGATTTACGCAGGTAGTTTCTTCAGCTTCTGCAAACTGTTGTTTCAGTGCTTCATAATCAAGCAAGAGTGGAAAATGGTCTTTAGTCATGGGGTCATTTTAATACAAATTTTGAGTGCAAAACAAAACGCCCCGTAGGGCGTTTCGTCTGCTATTAAAGTATGCTGTAATTAAGCATCTAAAAAGTCTGGTTCTTCTTCGTCTTTGTCTTCTACAGGTGCTGTACCCGTAGTCAGAAGTTGTTCACGAATCAGTTTTTCGATAGTTTGCACAAGTTCAGGGTGTTCTTCTAAGTGGCGAATGGTATTGTTTTTACCTTGCCCAATCTTGTCACCTTGGTATGAATACCAAGCACCTGCTTTTTGAACAATTTCTTGTTGTACAGCGAGGTCAACAAGCTCACCTAAATGGTTCACGCCTTTACCATAAAGAATTTGGAAAATCGCTTCACGGAATGGAGGAGCCATTTTGTTTTTCACAACTTTCACTTTGGTTTCTGAACCAATGATTTCGTCGCCTTCTTTCACTTGACCAATACGGCGGATATCTAAACGTACAGATGCATAGAATTTAAGTGCATTACCACCAGTTGTGGTTTCTGGGCTACCAAACATTACACCAATCTTCATACGGATTTGGTTAATGAAGATCACCATACAGTTCGAACGTTTCGCATTACCGGTAATTTTACGCAGTGCTTGGCTCATCAGGCGAGCTTGTAAGCCCATGTGTGAGTCACCCATTTCGCCTTCAATTTCGGCGCGAGGGGTCAGTGCAGCTACAGAGTCGACAACGATCAGGTCAATGGCACCTGAACGTACCAGCATGTCTGCAATTTCAAGTGCTTGTTCACCATTGTCTGGCTGTGAAACAAGTAAGTTATCAATATCTACGCCAAGTTTACGTGCGTATTGAGGGTCTAATGCATGTTCAGCATCGATGAATGCACAAGTACCGCCAGCTTTCTGACATTGTGCAATAGCTTGTAATGTCATAGTCGTTTTACCAGAAGATTCAGGACCGTAGATTTCTACGATACGACCTTTAGGCAAACCACCAATACCTAGTGCGATATCTAATGTTAAAGAACCTGTAGAGACAGCTTCAACTGCCTGCACGGTATTATCACCAAGACGCATAACGGTGTTTTTACCAAACTGCTTTTCAATTTGGCTTAAGGCCGCATTTAACGCCTTGCTTTTATTATCATCCATCTTACAACCTCAATACGATGTCACGAAACAATATACTCAAGTGGATGTATTCAGTTTAGATCTGTTCCACGAGGGTATAGTGACAGAAATCATCCTTTTGTTCTATGAAAATCACAACAGGTGCGACATGTTGTGACGCTTTAACTTAATCATCATTATAAGACCATTGCTGGTCAAACTGTTGATCATTTTCTCTTTTAAATTTACCAATATCTCGACGATCTTTTTTACTTGGTCGATGATCTGGCCGAGCTAGATTATGCAACTTTCTTTGGGATGCGAGCAATTCCCGTTTTGCAATACTGACCTCAGTTTCATCATAAAGCAGCTGAGCGGTGGGGGCAGGCCCACGAACATCCGACAGTGCTTTCACCACCACGGTTTTTTTCTCAAGGCCTTGGGCAATGGTTAATTCCATGCCTACACGAACTTCACGAGAAACTTTAACGCGTTCGCCATTATGATGAACTTTACCGCCTTCAATCGCATTTTTGGCAATAGAGCGTGTTTTAAAAAAACGTGCAGCCCACAACCATTTGTCTATACGCATACCAACCGCATCTTCGGCTAGATTTGATTTACGCATATTTTTTCTGTTCCTCGGCTTGCTCAGTCGTTTGAGCTTCTAAAATAGGGATTAAATCTGTTAATGCGGACAGCATTGGGTAATTGCAAGTCTCGCGAGGCGCTTTGGCAGATGAAGGTTGCTGAATCGAATAGAGCTGTTCAATCCCAAAAAGTTTTGCACCATTGAGCACTTTTTCTGTGTCATCAATGAAGTAACAGTTTTTTGCATAGAAGGGGTGTTTGCTTGCTAATATTTGCCAAAACTCAATAAACTCTTTGGCATGACCGAGAGTTTCTGAACTGACGATAACATCAAAATAATCACGAAGACCGGTTTCTTCGAGTTTGAATTGTAAGCCTGCAAAGTCGGCATTGGTCGCAAGCCAAATAGGATAGCCATTTTCTTTTAGATAGGTAAGCAGCTTAATGCAGCCTTCGCGTTTGGCTACTTTGGCTTTTTGTTCTATTTGCATTGCCAAAACATCAACGCCAACTTGTGACGTCCAAAAGCGAGAGGAGTACCATTTTAGGGTATGATTATGCTGTTGATAAAAACTAAATAGCGTTTGCTTGCTTTGTTCGAGTGAGCATTGATGCTGTTCAGCATAACGAATTGGCAGCAGCTCATTCCAAATGAAATCATCATAAGCAAGATCGAGTAAAGTACCGTCCATATCGAAAATGATCGTCGGCTTTTCTGAGTAATTTGGCATATAAAGGTATTCTATGTTTAAAACAACAACAGCACCGCAAGACCCACTGATTTTGCAGTTGGTTCCCATTGTGACACAAGCTTGCGAAATTTTGCGAGAAGAATATCAGCGTTATTGCTCAGGTGCAGATTTTGATGTGGAACGTAAAAGTGATGATTCACCTGTAACGCAAGCTGACTTTCGTGCAAATAGCTATATTACCCAAGCATTATCTAAAGTTTCTAGCTTGCCTTTATTGTCAGAGGAAGGTGACAAGTCTGAACGTATGCAATGGCAAAAATTTTGGCTGCTTGATCCTTTGGATGGTACCAAAGAGTTTTTACATAAAAGACCTGAATTTACCATTAATCTGAGTCTGGTTGAGGGTGCTAATACTACCTTTGCCATATTGGCGATCCCTGGGGAATACAGCGTATATATTTGTCCCTTTGAGGGACTGCCGCTGAAATATGATAGCCAGTCAACCACATGGTATGAATATGTTCAAACCTCTGTAGAGAATGTCGTACACGTTGGCTTGAGTCAAAGTGCTAAAAATAAGCCGATTTATAAGCACTATCTAGACGCTTTAGAAAAACTTAGTCCTTATCAGGCCTACCATGCTGGTAGTGCATATAAGTTTTGTATGATGTTAGAAGATCGAGTGGATATTTACCCGCGTTTTCATCCTACCTGTGAATGGGATACGAGCGCTGGACAATGTTTAATCGAGCGTATTGGTGGTGGTTTGGTTGATTTTAAAGGTCGCGCTTTTTTATATAACCAGCGCAAGACTTTATTAAATGGTGGATTTATTGCATTTAAAAATGCCGAAATGAAAGAATTGGCCTTAAATGCTTTGGCAAACATGCCTGACAAAACTTGAGCTAAATCGGGTTCATGCTATAGTGTCAGCACACTCCGTTAAATCTCCTGCATTTAAGAACTGTCAATTATGGCCCTAGATTTGCTCCCTCCTAGTATGCTGAAAGCAATAGACTTATTGCCGGATGAAAAGACGCCTGTAACATTGTTTACACGTCATTCCATTCGTGAAGTTGTACAAGGACAAGGCTTGGCCGGTTATGACTTGCAACTGACCCATCAAGGACGAGATTTAGCCGAAGCGTGGGGCAGCTATTTGGTTGAAAATACCGATCGTGTTATTCAGCACTGTATTTCGAGTCCAATTCAGCGCTGTGTGGATACGGCGGCATTGATGATTCAAGGTGCAGATAATGTCACGATTGAACCGAATACCCACCATATCGAGATCATTGAACAAGGATTATTGGTCGAGCCGGGAAGTTTTGTGCTCGATATTAAAAAAGCAGGACCATACTTTCAAAAGCAAGGTGCTTTAGGCTTTATCAATAGTTTTGTGAATAATGCTTTGCCGGGTATGAAACAGCCCATTCATGGGGTGGTAGATGTTTTGGAGTTGATTTACAACACTCATCCAACCAATGATTATGGTCTGAGTCTAGCGGTGAGTCATGATACGATTTTGGCTGCAATTCTTGCCATTATTTCAGGTAAAAATATCGTGACACGCGAAGACTGGCCGAAAATGATGGAAGGTTTATTTGTTTGGTTTGAAGGAGATGTATTCCTTGAGTCAAAACTGAAATGGATTTGGCGTGGAGAACTAAATGAATTAAATATTCGTGAATTTCAGCAGGCTGAGCAGCAACTCTAAGTATTTTTGCGCATACAAAATATTTAAAAAAGGCATCCATGTACGGGATGCCTTTTTTATCTGCTTCAATATTTCATTAAATAAAAGATTAAATATTGGCTTTAATTCGTGCAGGATACTGATTTAAATCAATACTTGAACCGTCGTCACTATAAGGCCAGCGGCTAGTATTAACTGGGAGGTGCTGTTGGTGGATTCGACTATATTTGTCAGCGGCAATCAAAGTCGCAATGTCATGATCTTTAATGCTATACGCTTGCACGAGTTCAGCTGGATATTGTGTGCGTTCAAAAAATTCAGCTTCTGTTTCCCCTTGATGCAGTGCAAAGATACGTTCTACAGCTGGTAAGTACACGCCATATGCTAACCATGAGTCTACACCTTGAGAGGCTTGAATCTCAGCGGTCGATTTCATATTTGAAATGACTTTACCTAAAATGTCTTTTTCACCTTTAGATGTAAAATATTCAATATATTGATTTTCTGCTTCTGCAAATTTTTCTAATGATGGCAAAAATTGGTTAATCGACATTTTTATCCCTCTTTTCATTTGTACAGCAATGGCTGCCTAGGATGAAAATTAAAATACCATAAAAAATATATGGGATTAAACCATTTCTAAAAATTTTTATTTACAAAGTTTCTAAAAATATCCTGACAATTTTTGTCGGGAATATACGATTGTATTTAAAGGACTACACCTTAATTTTAGTTGATAAGTGAAGTACCTGTCACAGCAATCGTGATTCAGCCAATACTAAATATTTAGATTTAATTTGAATTGTTAATAAGTGACAAAACGCGGCAATTGAATGATTAATAAAAAGAAAATAGCATTATATTTGTTGTAACTTATTGATTTATATATTTTATGTAAGTCTCTTAATTGGATTTTTTTGTGGCTAATTGGGGAATAGTAGTGAAAAGTGTGATAGGTTTTCCATATAACAAATTATCAATTTGTATTGTGTCATTAATGTTAGTTGCTTGTGGTGGCGGAGGTGGTGGTGATAGTTCAAGTGGCACTGCATCATCTGCCAGTTATCCAGAACCGACCCAAGATATAGTCGATGAAACAAGCATTGGTTTTTATGACTACGATGCCAATGATGCTGTTCGTGAAATACGTAATGATTTAGTCGGTAGCTTTTCCGCGCAAGTTCAATTTGGTCAAAGTCATGTCGTCGATCCGAATGCGAACGAAGCCAAGAAAATGCCACGGTTAACCAGTGAAAAAGAAGCGCTGCTTATCGTGACGCCAACACTTGATATGCAAAACATCAAGCAACTCAAAGTAGAAATCTATCAAAACAACCGCTTAATTCGTACCGCGACATTGGATGATCCGACGCAAATGCCTGTTTCAGACCAGAGTGGGCAAAGAGGTCGTCCAGATGTTTGGTACAGTAAACGCGCGTGGACCACGAAACTCAATTGGGATGAAGTTAAACCCGGTCTAAGATTAAAATTTATCGATGCAAATAAAGTCAGCGGTGAATTGGCTGAAGATAAAATCGATTTTGCTGCACCAGGTGAATTGGTTTTAAATAATATCCGTGTTGGTATGTTGGCAGATAAGCCAAATTCTACCGGTCACTATATGCTGCTTGAGCCTGAAAAAGCGGGTACCGATTATTTCCAAACCATTCCTGCAGCAGAAATGACGGTTGCACAATATGATGATATTCAGTTAACACGTGCAATGGTATCTTCAGGTGTTATTTATGACAGTAAAAGTGCCGGAGATGGTGGTGTTTATGCAGGAGACATGCGTGAGGATGTCGGTAAATCAACCTTTAGTGTTGGTATAAACCTTGCTAACTGGGGTATTACCAGTGCATCTATGGCCAACCAAAGTCAGCCACAATTAACCCAAACAGTAGTTGTCCATCATACGAAGGGGAACTATGTCAATGGTGTGCATACTCATGGACTGAGTGGTGGTAATGGCATGCTCACGCTTTATGATTCTGTAGGGAATGAATTTAGCCATGAAATTGGCCATCACTATGGTTTAGGACATTACCCTGGTCAGGTAGGTGACAATCTATTTTGGGCTGCACATCATGCGGACAGTGGATGGGGTTATATTGCCAATCGCAATATGATGCGCGGAAATCTATCATGGACGGCGACATGGAAGTGGGATGGAGCGAATGGTATCCCAAATTTTAAAAATTTGTTCCCGTACGGAAAAGATGCCATGTCCGGCGGGTATCCTGATAGTAATGTATCACGCTACACACACTATACGGGTTACAGCACATTCCTGAAAATTCAACCACACTTTGACCGTTATGTCTGGGATGAAACTTCGCCTACCGGCTACAAAAAGTGGAACAAAACCACTCGTGAAATGGAAGTCGCTCAACCGAAGATGCCAAATTCTACGGCTCCGGTTTGGTATAACGCAGATCAAAATTATCCACGACCACGGGTTTTTGGTCAGCCTGTCATTACCATTTTAGGGGGCTATGATCCAGTCAATCAAGTCGGTTTGTTATATCCTGCGGCACGTTCAAACTGGGGTAATGTTTATGATTTAACGGCGGCCAATACGGCCTTAGACCAAGCTGCATGTTGGTTGAATGTGCAATACACGAATAAAGTCAACAATATTGCTTTAGCACCTGTACGACTAGGTAGTAATGCCAATAAACTGCATGTCAATTTAGCTTTGGCAGATCAACCACAGAAAGTTGATTTGTATTGTAAAAAAGCAGGTGAAGAAGCCAAATTATTAGCAAATATTGATATTCCAGTTTACAGCACAGCGATCAAGCCGGCTGTCAAAATTGGGCGTCAGCATGGTTATAGTGCATTGCGTGCTATCGAACTTCCTCAATTAGAAAGTGCTTTGGAAGCGCAAGCTGCAAATGCTGTTGTTGCACTAAATCCAACTGAAAAAATGCTGTATGAGTCATATAAAAATGACAAGTCATTGATGAATAGTGTGGCGCGTCAGCAATTAACCCGTTATGAGTCGCAACAAAACACAGCATACCGACTAAATCGTTGGATGAATGTATATGCACAAGACCTAACCAATCAAGTACCTGAGGCGCAAAGCGCGCTCGAAGCATTTATGAAAAAGCTTTCAGTCACTCAAGAAGGTTTGTTCGAGCAGGCGACATTGATCAAAAATGGTAACAACTGTTTGAAATCTGAAACCTTAACTGATGGAACATTAAATTTATACATCAGTGGCCCAAGCGGTTGTACGGCGGATGATACTGAACAGTGGGTATATGATGCCATTGGTCGGATACACAGTAAGTCAAATCCAGATCAATGCATAACAGGCAACGGTGGTTCAGCTAAAGTGACGCTAGAACGTTGCGTGTTAAACCAAACCAACCAAATTTGGACCATGGACCCTGCGACTACAACGATTCGTCAAAGTGGTCAATGCATGGATTTAAATACGGGACGTTTGCAAAATAACCGTGCGGATTTAATTCGATATAGCTGTACCAACGGTGGCAATCAACGTTGGACAAATTTGACAGCAAGCAAAAACTTATTATGGACATATTTATCAGCGACGAATATGAAACTGATTAATAAATAATCTGTAAATAGAAAATAAGGTCCAATAAGGACCTTATTTTTTTGCTTTTAAAAATCAATAGGCACAAAAAAAGCCCTAAAAAGGGCTTTTTTCATCGCAACAAATTAGTTAGCTAAAGCTTTAACTTGTGCATTTAAACGGCTCTTATGACGAGCAGCTTTGTTTTTATGGATGATGCCTTTATCAGCCATACGGTCGATTACAGGAACAGCTTTTTTGTAAGCTTCTGTAGCGACAGCGTAATCACCAGCAGCAATAGCAGCTACTGTGCGTTTAAGATAAGTACGAACCATAGAACGTAAGCTTGCGTTGTGTTGACGTGCTTTAACGTTTTGACGAGCACGTTTTTTTGCTTGAGCAGAGTTTGCCACTCGTGCACTCCTTGAAATAGATTGGTCTGGGCGGGCTGAAATTACATCTGAAAACCAACATCAGAAGAACTATCACCAGCCCGTAAACAAGTGCCATATTGTGATTAAACTAAGCGCTTAAGTCAAGTCTTGACATGCTTTGACAACATTTTAGATGCAGAAAAATTTTAAAGAAAACGTTAGATTAGTCTAAAGTAATTGAGATTGTATGAAAAATGACTAAAAGTATAGAGAATGCGATTGTCATCGGAGCAACAGGATTGGTCGGGCGGGAATTGGTTCGTCAGCTCAGTCAAAATGCAAGATGTAAGAATATTACTGCTGTGGTACGTCAGCGTGATCATGAACTGAATGGACTGGCAAAAGTTCAACAAATGGTGATCAGTGACTTTCTTTCCCTGACTCAGGATGATGTGCGAGATTATAGTCATGCCTTTAGTTGTTTAGGCTCGACGATTAAAAAAGCAGGGTCTAAAGATCATTTTTATCAAATTGATTTTAGCATCAATGCACATTTCGCTGAATTATTAGAATATACAGACACACATCTGATCATTGTCAGTGCAATGGGCGCAAAAGCCAATTCCGCGTTTTTTTATAATCGAGTCAAAGGTGAATTGGAATATTATTTAAAAACCTTAAAGTTAAATCAACTTTCGATTTTAAAACCTTCGCTGTTACTTGGTGAGCGTCATGAATCTCGACGTTTAGAAGATGCGACACAGAAACTTTATATGCGCTTTTCGCATTTTGTACCTGATCGTTTCAAATTTAAGCCAGTGACAGCACAGCAAGTGGCTAATACTATGGTCGAGGCGGCACAAACTCAGACTGAAAAGTTCGAGATTTATGATAATTTACGCATACTAACAATTAAATGAGGGAAATACCGTGTCTACAGTTCCATTCGTCACCTGTGATTTACTTGATGATCATCCAGACAAAGAATTACAAGTGGTGATCCCGTCTTTGGATGGTAAATTCTTTCAAAGTTATGGTGCACGAAAAAGTTTTGGCGGTCAGGTGGTGACGGTTAAATGTTTTGAAGATAACTCTCGTGTTAAAGAATTATTGGCAACCGATGGTACGGGTAAAGTATTGGTTGTGGATGGTGGCGCTTCGATGCGCTGTGCCTTGATGGGCGATATGATTGCTGAATCTGCAGTCAAGAATCATTGGAATGGCGTCATTATTTACGGCTGCGTGCGTGATGTTGATGCGATTGCCGAACTTGATTTAGGTGTGCATGCTTTGGCCGCAATTCCACAAAAAAGTAACCGCAAAGGCGTGGGTGAAACAGATATTCCATTGAGTTTTGGTGGTGTAAACATTCAATCTGGTGATTTTATCTATGCTGATAATAACGGCATCGTTGTTTCAAAAGAGCAATTGGTTGTTCTATAAGCGTACTTGAATTTTTAGTCGTGGAATGAAAGCGTAATTCTTGCTCATACACGACGATATAAATGTGAAAAAGAAAATACAAACATCAGCTGAGGACTCTCGGCTGTTGTATAAAAATACGAAATAAAAAAAGAAAGGAAAAAGTATGTTGTTGCATCAATTAAAAGTGGCGCAAGCGTTGCTCTCAGGCGTAGCAGAAGGCGGACGAGGTACAAATGGGACGCCTTATCCGAAACAACCTGAAAAAGCCCTTAAGCTGTACGAATTTGAAGGGTCTCCCTATTGTCGTCGTGTACGAGAAGTACTAACCACACTCAATTTGGATTATGAGGTCTACCCATGTCCCAAAGGGGCTAAAAAGTACCGTTTAGAGGTACAGAAATTAGGTGGAAAACAACAATTTCCTTTCTTGGTGGATGACAATACTGGGGATCGTTTGTACGAATCTCAGCAAATTATTCATCATTTATTTAAACATTATGGCAAAACAGGTCAGACTCCTAAGAAGTATGCCAATTATCCTAAAATTCCGTATGTTGCCTATGTTGGAACTTTAATTAATGGGGCTCAAGGGGTGTGGGTGCAGCGTAAAGTTATTCATCGTGATGCACCAACTCAACTCTTAGAACTATGGGGTTTTGAAGCGAGTCCATATACACGTATCGTACGTAGCGCATTGTCTGAAATGGAATTGGCATATATCTTTCATAATGTGGCTAAGGAACGTTGGCAAGATCAGGGATTAGCGGTAATGCGCTTAAGACCTGGTAAATATGTACCCCTGAAAGGTGGCAAGCGTGAACAAGTGTTAAAAATCATGGGGAACAATATTCAAGTGCCATATTTGAAAGATCCTAATACTGGTGTAGAACTTTTTGAATCTGAAAAAATTGTAAAATATCTGAAGAAGCAATATTTGAGCTAATCACACTCAAGTTTAAGCTAAGTGCAGTGTATAGTCAGACTGATGGCTATACACATATTGTAATGTTAAATGGATTTAAAATTAGAAGAAAAATGCATCATAGCTGCATCAATTGAATTAGAATAAATTGTTAAAAAATAAGAAATTTACTTAATTATAGGGATATCCTAAAAGGATTAAACTCATTAATGTAAAAGACATTTCATTTTTTCGGGGGAAGTAAATCATGTCACCACAAGAAGTCATACTACCCGTACCGGTGCTCGTCGTTGAAGATGAGGAAATTATTCAATTACGTTTACGTCAAATTTTGACAGAGCTGGGTTATAAGCGGGAAGAGCTTATCTTCACCAAAAATGTTAAAGAATCTATTCAAGCCGTAGAGACCCAACCGATATCCTTAGCCTTAGTTGACTTAGGTTTGCCTGATGGAAGTGGTATCGAAATTATTGAAAAAATACGTTCCCTCGAAAGTAATACTATGATCTTGGTTGTCTCTGCATGGAGTACACAAGAAAGCTTATTTGCTGCGATTAAAGCAGGCGCAACAGGCTATGTATTAAAAGAACGTGATGATGCTGAAGTACTTTTATCTATTCGGAGTATTTTACGTGGTGGGGCGCCGATTGACCCATTTATTGCACGAGAAATCCTAAAACAAATATCCGAAACTGAAGCACCAAGTCCAGAACAAACAGTCGCCGATGAAGCAGACTTAAACCTGCTGACCAGTCGTGAAAAAGAAATTTTATGTTTGGTTGCTCAAGGTTTGAGTAATCGTGAGATTGCTGAACAGCTTTTTGTTTCACGCTATACGGTAGAAAGCCATATTAAACATATTTATCGCAAATTAGCCGTAACGAAACGTACCAAAGCCGTGAGTACAGCAAGATCTATGGGTATTCTATAATGCGTAAAGGAGGATATTTTTTCTTATTTATCCTCTGTTTAGTATGGGGGAGCTTGAGTCATGCAGAGCAAGTTTTCCCTGTAAATGATCAATGTAATGTAACTGTGAATAGCATTTCACGGGTGAAGACACCATCCAATCAAGAATTACCCAGAACGGGATGGAAAACCACGCAATTACCTGACCGTTGGAAAGAAGATAAAGACTGGGAGGGTTATCAAGGTGGTGCTTGGTATAAATTAGACTGGTCTTGGTACTGTAAAAATAATGCGCGTTTGGCAGAACCCATCGCACTATATGTTGATTACATTATTAATACGGGTTCAGTCTTTCTGAATGGCGACTTGCTGTGGACCAATAAAAATCTTCAAGAACCGGTCTCTAAAAGTTGGAATGTTGCACGCTATTGGATTTTACCGATAAGTGGAATCAAGCATGATCATAATGAAACCTTGATCTATGTTTATGGCTACTCGAGTCTAAATGCTGGCTTGGGTCCGGTGAAATTTAACAATGTCATGGCAACAATAGAGCAGGCCGAAGAAGCCACTTGGACTCGTCGAACCATATTACAATTAAATATTTTTCTTTCTGGGGTCTTGGGTCTAATTTGCTTTATCATTTGGTTGATGCGTCCTCGTGATACCAGTTTTGGCTGGTTTGCGCTTTCAACAGTGTTGTGGATTTTATTTCTCAGTAATGCTCTGACTACTGAAACCTTTCCATACCCAGATTCGGTTTTTTCTGCCAAAGCTAATCTGATATTTGTAATGCTGTACTTTCAGTGCTTTAGTATCTATATCTTGCGCTTTCTTGGGCGTAAGTTTCCACGAATAGAACTGTCATTTACTATGTTGACTGCTGCACTGATTGGTGTGGTGTGTATCTGGCCATTCGAACAAAATGCAGATATTTCGAGCCTTATTTTCTTTTTATATTGTGCATTCTTTTTTATCACTTACCTCTATCTGTGTAAAATTAGTTTCAAAGAACGAAGAAGAGACTATATTTTATTAGCAATCTGTTTGACTGCGATAATTGTGATAGTCATAGGTGATATCACAGTCTTGGTGCTCTTTCCAAAAGAAAATTTTACACCTTTATCACCCTTTACTTCACCGATTATCACCTTATTTATAGTGGTGATCTTGGGGGCGAGACTTAATCGAAATATACAGAAGATTGAAAAATATAATGATGATTTGGCATTTGAAGTTCAGAAAGTCAGTGATGAACTATGTAGTAGCTTGAATGATAAACATCAGCTTGAACTGAGTAATGTACGCCTGCAGGAACGGATTAAATTATCACATGATCTGCATGATGGTCTGGGCGCATCCATTGTGCGCTCGATGATCTTGGTTGATCAGTGTGAAAGTAATATTCCAAATAGACAGTTCTTGTCGATGTTGAAATTATTGCGCGATGATTTAAGGCAAATTATTGATAGTGGATCATCTTTAGACAGTAAAGTGCCAAATTCACCTTTGCTCTGGATCGCACCTGTTCGACATCGCTTTAGTCAGTTGATGGATGAAGTGGAAATGAATGCCAAATGGTGTATTCCTTCGCAGTGGGCGATCAAACCAACGGCAATTCAGTGTCTGACTTTAATACGAGTGATTGAAGAAAGCCTGACCAATATTGTGAAACATAGCCAAGCAAATCATGTCAATGTCACGCTGTCACAGTTCGAAAATGGCGCATTGCTATTAACCATTGAAGATGATGGTGTCGGTTTCGATGTTGAGAGTGTTTCAAATCATGGCATGAGTATTGGGATGCGAAGTATGAAAATGCGTGTAGAACGGATAGGCGGAAATTTCAAAATTCATTCTCAGCAAGGCTGTACCATTATTCAAACAGAAATTAATTTAAAATCAGCTGCATAAAATAATATGTTGAAATAATAAAAATGATGATCAATTCGATATTAAGTCATCTAAAGCGCATTGCATTGTTCTGCTGTGTCACTTTTATAGCAGCTTGTGGTTCGCAGGATCATGCGCCTAAACCAGGTGAGTATGGGCAGATTTTGTTCCAGCATGCGGTGTTAAGTACCGAAGAAATTCAACAATTACTCAGTGAAAGTCAAAGCGATACAAATACATTAAACACTAAAAATTTTGCAGTGGATTACACGGCGACATCCAATCAAAACCCATATCGTGCAGTCTTGTTGGTCAAAGGTAGGGCAATGACCAGTGGTGAGGTATCCGTTAAATTTCAAATTGATAACTACAATGCCGCTATTCAACAAACCTCAAGCAATCTCATGCAAATGGACGCAGGTGTTGATCAGATTGAACGATTAGAAACATTAGATGCAGGACAAGATTTTAACTTTGTTATGGACGGTGCGCCTTTCTCAGTCAATGCTGCCAATGATCCAAATAGTATGACCAGTCAACTGAGTTTGTTAGAGTCAAGGAATGTGGAGTTTCAAAGTATTGAATTACAAATTTGGCAAGGCAAAGGTAGTCAATACGGCGTAATGCGTTATCTTTGGTTTATTGGATTGGTGTTATTGATTGTATGGGTTTATCGCGTCATCGTGGAGAAAAAAGCCGATCAAGTCGAAGATTTTTTAAATCGTAGAAAGCGAAAATAATGCTATTCAGCAGTATAAAAAGGGAGCATGACGCCACTGCTGTCCCATAGTTTGCTTTAAATAAAAAAACCTGAGTCCTAACAGTTAAAATATGAGTGCAAACAAACACTTTAACGACCAGGATTCAGGTTTTGTCACATCAGAATACCGTATTTCAT
>NZ_VPDB01000025.1:0-47790 GCF_013417925.1 Acinetobacter sp. YH12218 | reverse complement strand
TTAGAGGAATTGCCACAAGATACGATAAGCTAAAACGTAACTATCAAAGCGCTGTTGCTTTAGCTTGTATATTTATATGGTTGCCTCTTTAGCTCAATTTATCGGCTGTAAATGTCAACACACCCTAGTTTTTTAATATAAAAAGCCACCTATTCAAGGTGGCTTTTTATTGATGAGTGATTCACGGAATATATTGCTTCACAACACCGTCATCGAGAAGTTGTTGGAAATGCTCAACCACACTGTTTTGAATATCACGGTATTCGATCCCTAATTCTTTCTTGCTCTTAGCTGCATTAAAGTAAATTGGGTAGCCCATATTGAGTTCAACAAATTTACGAGGGAAGCCGGCAAGAGGGCCAAATGCCTTAAAAGCAAACTTCGGTAAGGTATTGCGCGGAAATGGAAATTTATTCCCAAAATGTGCGCGCAATAATTTGCCCATATCTAATAGGCTTAATGTGCCACCACTAATTATATAACGTCCGCTCGCTGCGGGATTGAGAGCTGCTTGTACGTGCGCATCGGCAACATCGCGAACATCGACGATACCATTCCACATTGGTGGAACACCGGCCAAAGTCATACCATTGGCAAACTGTTGTAGAACTTCAACGCTTCCTGACTGTGTTGACGCTGTTAAAGATGGCCCCATGACCAGTGCTGGATTAATACAGACCAGATCCCAACGGTTTTGTGCTTTTTGCATTTCCCACGCTTTGCGCTCAGCCATCACTTTTGAATATGGATAAGGCTGATGAGTTTCTGAACTGGAGGTATTCCAATGCGATTCATCAAATTCATTATGCTCGGTCTGTAGAATATCAATGGCATCACCATAGGTTGATGCGATGCTTGAAGTCACGACAACACGTTGTACAGATTCTGTTTTATTGACACTGTTGAGTACATTTTCAGTGCCTAAAATAGCCGGCTCAATAATGTCTTTTATTGCGTCTTTATAGTTGGTCACAACAAAAGGGGATGCCATATGGATCACAATGTCACAACCTTGCATGGCTGAATCAAATGCACCCTCATCCAATAAATTGGCTTGAAACAGTTTTAAAGCGCCAGTTGTTTTAGCTGCAATTTTTTCGAGATGTGCAAATCCTGATGTTTTATTCAGATCTCGAACTGTGGCATGCACTGTATGACCTAATTCGAGTAAATTTTTGATGACCCAACTGGCAATATAGCCTGTCGCGCCTGTGACGAGTATCTGTCTTGTTGTCTTGCTATTCATATTCTTCAACTTTAATTGACGCATTTTTTATCATATTGAAAATATTTAGTTTTGTCTTTGATTGATTTGAAAAAATATATGTTGATGATTGGGTTTAATGTGCACTAAATTCAGCAGAGAATGCATGTGAACGCTGCAAAAGTACTTTTTTATGATCTTAAAAGCGTGAATATGGGATGAATGTTGGATAGATGCATATTCTTATGAGTATGGACGCAAAATCTCACAGAAAAATGGACAAAGAGTCATATCTAACTTGTGCGCTTTAATTTAAAGCCTAGATCTTAGGTCTAAGCTTCTTCTGCTATTCACCAATTAAAATGTCTATGCGATAAACCATTTAAAATGTCCTGTTTTTAACTGCAAGAGTCAAGAACAGGATTTAAATATCTTTGTTCAATAACAGCTTTCTGAGCTTTACGACTCGGCATACTTTTCTTGAGACGGGAACGTTTATTCTGTTTCTCCAACTCCTCATGTTGCTGCTGGATATGGGCCAGAACCGAGCCTAATCTTTTATTCTCAACAACTGCATTTTGCTGTAGTCCAGACAGTTTATTGAAGGTGCTATAGTTGATCTTCCGTCCTTCATGCATGATCGCTACAGTGCCATCCAGATACTCCAGAAATGAAATGTATTGCCCAACAAGCTTATGATTCAGTGCTGTTGGCTCAAGTATATAAATACACTTGTCATACGTGATGGTCAGGTTCTTCGTGACCTTACGCGGTTCTTGCCAGGTGAAAATATCCTCCAGTTCAGCATCAAACTCTGTTAAAGGGCGATGTAAGTTCTTGGAATTTCTCGCACACTTGACAAACTTCTGATTGAACTGCTCAATGAAGCAGGGTAGTCAGGCATTGGCTTCGGCAATCGAACTGATGCCTTCCAGACGCATCTCCTTGATCAGACGATCCTGAAGTGTCCTGTTGGCACGTTCCACACGACCTTTGGCCTGCGGTGAGTTGGCAAAGATAATATCAATGTTTAACTCGTTGAGGATCCGCCCAAATTGCGTGATCTTGCTGTCTTGGCAGGATTTCTGATTGACTCGGAATACCGAGTGTTTATCGCTATAAAAGGCCAACGGCTTGCCGTATTGCTCAATGTAGGCTCGGGTTGAAAGCATATAATCAAAGGTTGTTTCAGCCTCACAAAAGCGCAGATGCAACAGCTTTCCAGTGGCATCATCGATATAAACCAGCAAGCAGCATTTGGCGGCTCGTCCTTCAAACCAGTCATGATATGAACCATCAATCTGGATCAACTCACCGAAGCAATCCCGGTTATATCGAGGCTGATATGGCCGTTTCAGACGCTTGGATCGCGGAATCCAGAGCTCATTGGCAGTCATCCAGCGACGAACCGTTTCCACAGGAATATTCAGACCAAACATGCTCATCAGCTTCTCATGAGCCAAGGTTGGGCCAAAGCCCAGCAGATGTTCAGAAATAATGGAAAGGCATTCAGACTTTACGGCTTCATCATGGCGACGATGGCCAGGTTGACCACGACTGGCATGTGTCAGGCCTGAAACACCGTCTTGCTTTAGCTTCTGTAATAATCGGGTAATTTGGCGGGTAGAAAGATTCAGGATTTCAGCAGCACGGACTTGTGTAATACGTCGATCGCGAACGTCTTGTAGAACTGCAAGACGTTGTATTTCCTTGTCAGACATAGTGATCAGCATCTCAAATTATATCCGGTCCATGATGTTGATGTACATCATAGACTAAACATTTTTATTGGTGAGAATACAGACACTTTAAATGGTTTCTAACATCTTTTTATTTATCTTTAAATTACAAGATTTTATCTTGATGTAAAAAGCCCAATCATGTGTGATTGGGCTTTTTACGAGATTCTTTCCGTTCCATGCTTAAATTTTGAGTAATGTTTCACAGTTTTGTTTAATGAGATTGAATGCTATAGCAAACAAAAATGTCCAGATAAAATAAGAATAGGCTTCCAAGTGGTTATGGATTTTGCAGATAGGCAAATAAAAGGATTGGGGCGTCATTGTCAGTTAAATTCACGTACAATATCGATTAATTTGCAGGTATAGATCCTGCCTTATCAGATGATTCTGTTCTCCCGTTGATTATTGGCATTCATATGGCGCAAGCAAAGAAATCTTTTCCGCAACAAAAATCGGAACTACATGCACGAAATCTGCATCGCAGTCGTTACGATTTTCCGCAGTTAATCAAGAGTTGTCCGGAACTTGCGCCTTTTGTCAGCCCAAATAAATATAATGATTTATCGGTAGATTTTTCTGATCCGCACGCTGTGAAAATGCTCAACAAAGCATTGCTCAAGCATTTTTATGGCATTCAATATTGGGATATTCCTCAAGATTATCTTTGTCCGCCTATTCCGGGGCGAGCGGACTATATCCACTATTTGGCTGACTTGTTGAGTGCTAACAATAAAGGTCTGATTCCAGCTGGAAACACCGTTCAAGTCTTAGATATTGGCGTTGGCGCGAACTGTATTTATCCGATCATTGGTCATCGAAGCTATGGCTGGAAATTTGTCGGCTCAGACATTCATGCTGCATCGGTTAAAAGTGCCCAATTTATTGTGGAGGCAAATCCGAATCTGCGTAAAGGTATTCAGATTCGATTGCAGAAAAAAGCGAGCAATATTTTCAATGGTGTGATCAAACCTTCAGATCGTTTTGATTTGACCATGTGTAATCCGCCATTTCATGCCTCGCAAGATGAAGCCAACGCGACAGCAACGCAAAAATTAAGAAAACTGGGCAAGCCGGTTGATCGTACCAAGGTGGTGTTAAACTTTGGAGGTCAAAAAAACGAACTCTGGTGTGATGGCGGCGAAGAACGATTTGTCTGCCAAATGGTGCAAGAGAGCATTCAGTTTGCAGAGCAATGCCTTTGGTTTAGTACACTAGTTTCCAAGAAAACAACATTGCCAGTGCTTTTAAAGGCCTTAGCGAAGAGCGGCGCAGTGGATGTGAAAACTATTAAAATGACTCAGGGACAAAAAGAAAGCCGTTTTGTCGCTTGGACTTTTTTAGATTCAAAGCAGCAGCAAGCATGGAACAATGCACGTTGGACTTCAGCTTAAGTCTGTCTTCTTTGGAAATTTGGGTCATCAGTGCACTATTCCATGAATAGAGGCGAGGCATTGCAAGTATGGCGTCTTGGATCAATCCGGCGAATTTTTGCTAAACAAGACGCATTGTTAATTGTTACAAAAAACAGCATCTAGCGATTTTTGCTTATTTTGTGTTCTAAGCGCTTTGAATATTCTGCAAGGGCTTCTTTTATATGTGAAAAATGCGCGGAATTGAACTGCAAATGCGTATGTTTATCATTTAAATTTTATATAAATCATAAACTTACAAAAATTATATTTTGCATTCATTTTGAAACTTGTCCATAATATTTGAAAAGGGTATGGAGTGAAGAAAATGCGTGGCAATCCAGAAGTCGTAGACTACTTAAATATGCTGATCGGTGGCGAACTGGCTGCTCGTGATCAATACTTAATTCATTCCCGTATGTATGAAGATTGGGGCTTAAGTAAAATCTTTGAACGTATCGATCATGAAAGCCAAGAAGAAGGCTCACATGCAGATGCATTGATTCGTCGCGTATTGTTCCTTGAAGGAACGCCAAATATGAATCGTGATGATATTGAAGTCGGTACAGATGTTGTGACCTGTTTAAAAGCAGATTTGGCGCTTGAATATCATGTACGTGAGAAACTTGCACAAGGCGTAAAATTGTGTGAAGAAAAGGGTGACTATGTGACCCGTGATATGCTGCGTCAGCAAATGTCAGATACTGAAGAAGATCATACTTACTGGCTTGAAAAGCAAATGCGTTTGATCGAACTCATTGGCCTTCCAAACTATATTCAGTCTCAAATGTAATTTACGAAAAAATCTAAACACCCAGCACAAGCTGGGTTTTTTATTAAGTCATGAAAACTATTGTTGTAGTTTTTTGATATCTGCCAAAACTTGCGCCGCATGTGTCTGTGTATTCACACTGGTGTAGTAATAAACAATAATACCTTTCGGATCAATGAGAAAGGTTTCACGTTTGGCAAATTTTAAAATCCCTAAGTTTCGTACAATGCCTAACTGTGTCGCCAGCTTATGCTGTTGGTCGGCAAGAATTGGAAAGGGAAGTCCGAGTGCTTTAGAGAACTTTTGATGTGATGCAACATCATCTAAGCTTGCGCCCAAAACAACCGCATTAGTTTTTAAAAATTGTGGATACAGGGTTTTAAATTGATTGGCTTCTTCTGTACAACCGGGTGAGTTGTCTTTGGGATAAAAGTACAGAACGAGCCATTTCCCTTGATATTGCTTCAGTTCGTGCCATTTTCCGTTTTGATCTTGTAATTTAAAGTTGGGTGCGGGTGTGCCTACCCATTGTTTTTGTTTGTTTTGACTGGTGCTGAGTATTGATGTTTCGGCAACTGTGATTTGGGTGGTTGCTATTAAAGCACATGTCATTAAACAGATTTTTAGCAATGAAGAAACTTTCATAGAGCATCAGTTTATATTGTTCTTTATCTGATCTTAGCAAATTTTAAAGCGCTGTAGGCTAGCTGATTTTATATTTATTGAAGTAGATTTCGAATGTCTTTTGGCAAATCGGTTGATGTGCTGAAATGCCACTATCAAACGTGCTCTGAACTTTTATACTATTTGGAATCGTTTAATTTTAGAGTTTGCATTGAAACAACAGATTTTACTTATTACTGGCTGGGGCGGCGGTCGTAAATTACTTGCTCCTTTACAGCAGGCATTGATCGCTCAAGGTTATCAGGTCGAATTATGGAATATTTTTGATGCCTTAAATCTAGAAGTGCTCGAACAGAAAGTTGAATTGGCGCAGCAATTTGATGTGATTATTGGCTGGTCCCTTGGTGGTCAATTGGCGACGATTTTGGTAGATGAAATTCAAAAAAAATATCAACAACAGAAAGTGCTGATCACATTAGGCTCAAATCCAAGTTTTGTGGCTGATGAACAGTGGCCTGCTGCGATGGATCAAGTCAGTTTTCAAAGCTTCAAACAATCTTTCGAGCAGGATGCAATTTCGACCTTAAAAAAGTTTGGTTATATGGTTTGTCAGGGCACTGATAGCAGCAAGCAAGATTTCATCACCTTGCAAAGTTTGATTCAAGCGCAAAATTTAGATGTGCTTCGAGCAGGATTAAACTGTTTGGAGAAGCTTAATAATGTCAGTATCTTGAAAAACTACACAGGTCATCAATACCATATTTTTGCTAAGCAAGATTATTTGGTTAGTTACAAAGTTGAACGCTTACTGCGTAATTTAGCTGTAAAGTTTTTGGAGACTGAATTGGTTTCTGGCTCACATGGCTTTCCATTGTTTGAATCTGAAGTCATAAGTTGCAAAATCTTCCAATATTTAAAGAAAATAGAACAAATCTCTGAATAGCTGGGCTTTATGGCAATTTATTTTTCATTGGCGTGGGGGTAACATCTTGCCACATTGATGTTTTAGCCTGATACATGGAGTGAGGGATGGTCAATTTAACCGATCTACAATTTGATCAGCAGCATATTTGGCATCCCTATACATCGATGACTCAGCCCCTTCCAACGTTTAAAGTGAAACGTGCGCAAGGGGTAATGATTGAGCTTGAAGATGGTCGTCAATTGATTGACGGTATGTCTTCATGGTGGTGTGCAATTCATGGTTATAACCATCCCGAGCTAAATCAGGCAGTGACCGATCAACTGCAACAGATGTCACATATCATGTTCGGTGGATTGACACATGATCCCGCGATTCAACTGGCTAAATTACTGTTAAAAATCACACCGCCCAGTTTAGATAAAATCTTCTTTGCCGATTCAGGTTCGGTTGCTGTCGAAGTAGCCTTGAAAATGGCAGTGCAGTATTGGGCATCTTTACATCAACCGAATAAAACCAATTTTGTCACACCACGTTCTGGCTATCATGGCGACACTTGGAATGCGATGTCTGTGTGTGATCCCGTGACAGGGATGCATCAAATTTTTGGCCCAAGTTTGCCAAATCGAATTTTTGTTCCTGCGCCGCAAATTGGCTTTGACCAAGCGTGGAATTCAGCGGATATTGCTGAACTAGAAAAGACTCTGATTGAACAGCATGAAAATATTGCGGGATTGATTCTTGAGCCGATTGTACAAGGCGCAGGAGGTATGCGTTTCTATCATCCTGAATATTTGCGTCAAGCTAAATTACTCTGCAAGCAATACAATATCTTGCTGATCTTCGATGAGATCGCGACAGGTTTCGGGCGAACAGGAAAACTCTTTGCTTGGGAATGGGCTGAAGTTGAGCCGGACATTATGTGTATTGGCAAAGGGCTGACAGGCGGTTATATGACCTTGTCTGCAACTCTAACCACGCAGAAAGTTGCGAATATGATCAGCCAAGGCGAAGCTGGTGTGTTTATGCATGGCCCAACCTTTATGGCAAATCCGTTGGCATGTGCTGTGGCTGTAAAAAGTACCGAAATGCTGCTGTCTCGAGATTGGCAAGCCAATATTCGACGTATCGAAGCTCAATTGAAGTTTCATTTACCAGCACTTTCATCGCTTGAACATGTCAAAGATGTACGAATACTTGGTGCTATTGGTGTGGTGGAATTGACCTTTAATGTAGATATGAAAACCCTACAACAGGAGTTTGTCCGTCGTGGTATTTGGATTCGTCCATTTGGTAAGCTGGTGTATGTTATGCCCCCATATATTATTTCAGAGCATGCATTAAAAATTTTGCTAGAACAAATGGTTGAGGTGGTGAAAAACATGGAGCAGCCAGCATGAATCTGCTCAACCATTTTTCAGATCAACTTGATCAACTAAAACAGCAAGGCAACTTACGTCAGTTCACTTCAAATCATCAGCACGATCGTTACATTAGTATTCACGATCACAACATGTTGAATTTAGCGTCAAATGACTATTTAGGTTTGGCTTCAAACCAACATCTACGTGAACAATTTTTTGATGAAACCCCGAACGCACAGCGTTGGATGAGTTCATCCTCTTCGCGGTTGCTGACGGGGAATTTTCCAGAATATGAGCAACTTGAATCAACATTAAGTGATGCCTTTCATGGCCGATCAGCACTGTTATTTAACAGCGGCTATCACATGAATATCGGGATTTTACCTGCACTGGCAGACAGTAAAACCTTGATATTGGCGGATAAGCTGATTCATGCCAGTATGATTGATGGCATCCGATTATCGAGTGCGAAATATGTACGTTATCGCCATAATGATTTGGCGCATCTATTTCAGCTTTTATGTAAATACCATGAAGATGAGGCTTTTGAGCGGATCATTGTGGTGACTGAATCGATTTTCAGTATGGATGGTGATGAAACTGATTTGGCTGAATTGGTACGGATCAAAAAACAATTTTCCAAAGTGATGTTGTATGTCGATGAGGCGCATGCAATCGGTGTGCGCGGTGAGCGTGGTTTAGGCTGTGCTGAGCAATATCAGGTGATGGATGATATTGATCTTTTAGTCGGTACATTTGGTAAAGCACTGGCTTCAATAGGGGGGTATCTCATTTGTCATTCGATTATTCGTGACTATTTGATTAACTCGATGCGACCGTTGATTTTTAGTACTGCACAGCCCCCGATCTGTATGGCATGGACAGATTTTATTTTCAAGAATGTTTTAAATTTAAAAGCAGAGCGTCACCATTTACAGCAAATCAGTCAAAATTTGCAACAAGCGGTGCAAGACAAAGGTTTTGATTGTCCATCTACATCACATATTGTGCCCGTCATTATTGGCGAGTCGAATAAAACTGTTGCCAAGGCTCAAGCTTTGCAAGCGGCAGGTTTTTATATCATGCCTGTACGTCCGCCCACTGTGCCGCAGCATAGTTCGCGCTTACGCATCTCTTTGACTTCCAACATTGGTCAAGAAGAGCTGCATACATTAATCAAGCAACTAATGGCAGAGTAAGATGCTGGATAAATCTCAAATTAAGCAGCGCTTTTCTAAAGCTGTGTTGACCTATGATCAGCAGGCTGTGGTTCAAAAAAGAATCTGCACAGAGCTGGCAGGACTGATGGATCAGTATGTCGGGAAAAAACATTGGCATCAGGCTTTGGAAATTGGTTGCGGTACAGGAATGTTCACGCAGGAAGTGTTAAAGCATTGTTCAATTGATACTTTATATTTGAATGACTTGTCTGAAAATATCGTCACTTTGCAAGATGCTACCTTTTTGCAAAAGACCCATACCCATCTGCTGATGGGTGATATTGAAAAGCAGGCGCTTCCGCAAAACTTAGACTTGGTTATTTCAAGTTCTGCTTTGCAGTGGATGTCCGATTTACCGCAGTTGTTTAGCAAAATATATGAAGCTTTAAAGCCACAAGGATATTTTGTATTCAGCAGTTTTGGTACGGAAAATTTGCGTGAAATGAAGCAACTGACGGGCTGCGGTTTGGATTATTTTGAAATTCATCTGCTGCAACGGTTTTTGATGGATTGTGGTTTTGAATTTGTCATGATGAAGCAAGAGGTACAGCAATTGTATTTTGAGCATCCCCGCGATGTGCTTCAGCATATTAAGGCAACGGGAGTGACTGCAACGGCACAACATCGCTGGACAAAAAGCACTTTGCAACAGTTTTATCTGGATTATGCACAGTTTGTACATGCTCCTGATTCAGAGGATTTTCAGTATCCGCTGACCTATCATCCCATCCAATGTATTGTAAGGAAAAAATAAGTGGCTCAAATTTACTTTATCAGTGGAATAGACACAGGCATCGGTAAAACTTATGCGACGGGTTATTTAGCGAAATTGTGGAATGAGCAGGGCCAAAAAACTATTACCCAAAAGTTGATCCAAACGGGCAATGTCGATATTTCTGAGGATATAGAACAACATCGTCAAATTATGGGTACGAGGTTGTTGGTCGAAGATGAAACCAAACTTACGATGCCTGAAATATTTAGTTATCCTGCGTCGCCACATCTCGCCACCAAACTCGATGGACGTGACATTGATTTTGCTAAAATTGAATACGCGACAAAACGTTTAACTGAAAAATATGACAACGTTTTACTCGAAGGTGCGGGAGGGTTGATGGTGCCATTGACTACGGACCTTTTAACCATCGACTATGTTGTAGAGAAGCAATATCCCGTTATTTTGGTGACTTCGGGGCGTTTGGGCAGCATTAACCATACGATTTTAAGTTTGGAAGCACTAAAAAGTCGTGGCTTGGCGCTTTATGCACTGGCTTATAATTTAAATGATGAATCGCAAGATGTATTGATTTCTAAAGATACTGCTGAATATTTAAAAGCATATTTAGCCAAACTCTTTCCAGAGGCGTTATGGATTGATGTTCCAGTGATTCCGTCAGTGTTGATTCCGTCAGTATAAAGAAACAAAAAACCGCTCAAATGAGCGGTTTTTTTATACTTAAGAAATTAAAATTTCTTAAAGCCTTTGTTGTTTCCGCTAAATGCACGACTTGGCACAGAGTCATTACGACGCTCACGATTGCCATAATTGTCGTTACGACGTTCACGGTTACCGAAGTTTTCACTGTTGCGATCATTACGGTTATTGTTGAACCCTTCGTTGCGACGCTCTGAACGATTAAATCCATTGCCTTGGAAACCACCTTCAGTACGACCAGTACGACGTTCGCCACGATTGTCTTGATAACCATTGCTTTGTTGTGGCTGGTTTTCGTCACTGTCACGACGTTGTTGGCGTAAGTAACCACCGCGACGTGCTGCCATTGGTTTGTCTTGCATACGTTCAGTACGACGTTTCGCCATACCAAACAGGCCAGTACCTTGACGTGGTTTAAGTTCAACCGACTTGGTTAAGTTGTCAATATCTTGTTTATCTAGCTCGATCCAACGACCAGTACGCAGTTCGCGTGGCAGAATCACTGAACCATAACGTGTACGTAAAAGACGGCTCACTTTTAAGCCTTGAGATTCGAAAATACGACGAACTTCGCGGTTACGACCTTCTTTTACGACCACTTGATACCAACGGTTAATACCGTCACCACCAATTTCAGAGAATGACTCAAATTTTGCAGGGCCATCATCTAAAACAACGCCTTGTAACATGTTGTTTTTTAACTGAGGAGTGACTTCACCCATGACACGAACGGCATATTCACGTTCGATTTCGCTAGAAGGGTGCATTAAACGGTTCGCCAGTTCACCGTCATTCGTGAACAGCAATAGACCTGTAGAGTTGATATCTAGACGACCCACCATCACCCAACGATCACCGGTAATTTGAGGTAATTGTTCAAATACCGTTGGACGGTTTTCAGGGTCATTGCGTGAGCAAATTTCGCCTTCTGGTTTGTAGTAAATCAACACACGGCGACGAATTTCGTCTTCAATTTGGAACTGAACTTTACGACCATCGATGCGAAGCTCATCACCCGGTTCAATACGTTCACCCACTTGGGCAACTTGCCCATTTACGCTCACACGACCAGCGGCAATGACTTCTTCCATATAACGGCGAGAACCCAAACCAACGCGTGCGAGCACCTTTTGCAATTTTTCACTCATGACAGCATAACCTTAGAAATTATCATCAACAGTTCACCTATTTATGACTTCGGTGCATTCGCATCGAGGGCCATAAAAGCTTCCTTGGCATCCTGCAGGGGAGGCAATTGGCCCAAAGAGGTTAGACCAAAAGCATTTAAAAATTGAGGCGTTGTAACTAACAACGCGGGTCGTCCTGGGAGTTCACGAAAACCAGATTCTTTAATCCAGTTCCAGTCAAATAACGTACGTAAAATTTGACTATTGTTGGTCACCCCACGGATTTGCTCAATATCTGCGCGGGTTACCGGTTGATGGTAAGCAATGACAGAAAGAGTTTCGAGCAAGGATGGCGATAAACGAGTTGGTCGTTCAGGCCAGGTCTGTGCAATAATATTACGATATTTTGCACGTACTTGAAAACGGAAACCTTGAGCGGTTTCAACAAGTTCAATTGATCTGCCGTGTTGCAGCATTGAAAGTTGCTGCAAATATTGGCGTAATTCAGTTTTACTGAAACGGTCTTGGAAAGCCTCTTTTAAACGGGCAATACTCACTGCCGCTTCACTGGCAAAAATAATGGCTTCAAGCTGCATCAAAATTTCATGCAGATTATCTTCTGAAGTCACCGCAGTCATTTGTTTAAGTTCAGTGTTCATGCACGTGCTCCCTGAATTGCAAGCGGTGCTTCTACACCTGATGCGACAATTTGAACTTTTTGTTGGCGTGTCAGTTCCAACACGGCCATAAATGTCACGACAACACCCATGCGGCCTTGGCTTGGTTTGAGTAAGTCCGGAAAATCTAATACTTCACCTGACTCAAGCTTAGTTTCAATATAAGCAATACGTTCTTCGAGTAAGACAGGCTCTTGTAAAATTTGGTGGGTAACCGGTTCTGGTCGATTAAAAACACAGAGTATGGCATCACGAAGCAATTGAATGTCATAACCATCATTGGTTTCGACAATCGTTCCTAAACTGACATTGGTATCGAATGTATCTCGATCCAACACTGACATTTGACCTAATCTTTCCGCAGCTTGTTTGATGCGCAAATAGGTTTCTAAACGGTCAATCAATTCTTGTTTAGGATCTTGTTCATGTGCCGCGGTCGATTTAGGTTTTGGCAATAATAGACGCGATTTTAAATCGGCCAATAGGGCTGCCATCACCATATAGTCTGCAGTTAATTCAATATCTAGAGATTTCATTGCATCCATATAAGACAAATATTGGGATGCAATCGGGGCAATATCGACTTGTAATAAGTCGAAGCCATTTTTTTGAATCAGGTAAATCAGAAAGTCGAGTGGTCCTTCGAAATGCTCTAATAGAATTTCAAATGCAGCGGGTGGGATGTACAAATCTTCTGGAATAGCTTCTTGCCACTCATCCAAAACGCGAATGTGTGGAGCATCTTCCATAGAATTATGGACAGTTTGGTTCATTGCAATTATAGGCCACGCGAATTTTCAAAGGCATGCAGACAGCTTTCGCTTCGATCTCACATCGAAAGTAAAAGCACAAAAGTTATAGGGAATAGTGTAATGGAAAAATGCGTTTAAAGAAATTACTGAACGGTTGAATTGGGTAAAAAACATAAAATTTATAGGGAATAGGCTTTATTTATACACATGTAAAATTTTAAAGCTGTGATATCGATCACAACTTGTGTTAATTATAAATAATACACTCATCAATCCATGAACTTATTTAAGCTGTGATGTCTGGATGGTGGGCGTCTATCATGAAATGATTTGAATGAATTGACTAAAAGAATATTTGCTATGCCACAACAATATAATCAATGGGGTCAGGCCGTAGGGATGACGTTGGCGCAGTTTGAACCTTGCCAGTTCAGATGTAAAACCGAAATGGGGCAATCTGTTCGGCTTATTCCAATGCTGCCAGATCAGCTTGATGATAGTCTTTTACAGCGGCTATGGCAGACAGTACAACAAGAACCTGATGAACGCTGTTGGACGTATTTGCCTTATTCTCAAATTCAAAGCATGCAGCAATTGCGTGATTATTTTCAGCAATCCTTTCATTTTGCCGGTTCGATACATTATGTCATTGAGGTTGGTGATGCCATTGTAGGGTGGATTGGTTTGCTCAATGTGCGCCCAGCACATGCTGTCATCGAAATTGGCAATGTCTATTTTTCAAGTTTAATGAAGCAATCAACCGCAGCAACAGAAACCATTTATCTATTGTTAAAAGCGTGCTTTGCAGCAGGTTATCGACGGGTGGAGTGGAAGTGTGATGACTTGAACACGCCTTCGAAAAATGCTGCTTTGCGTTTTGGCTTTCAATTTGAAGGGTTGTTTCGTCAACATGTGATTGTGAAAGGTCGTAATCGTAATACCGCTTGGTTTGCGATGTTGGATCAGGATTGGCCAATGTTGTCTCAAGCTTATGCAGCATGGCTCGATACAAATAATTTTGATGAGCAAGGGCAACAAAAAATTCATTTAAAAGAATTTATGCAGCTTTATCGCGCTTGAGCAAAAGCCAACTATCAAGACTTTGAGCCTGTTGGTAAGACTCTCTGCTCAAGTGCAAATTCGATGATGAGTTGGCACTGCGCTTGCGAGCAGAGATTTTGATTAGCTTTACGTTTAAACAGTGATTTGACCGTTGATGCATGCAGAAAATAACGAAAAACCTGCGGCGGTGTTGTCGCTATTGGTGAAATTAAATTTTTGTCTATTGCCCTTAGTTGAGCCGTGGATTCTAAAGTCCAAGGCTCAGTGGCATAAATGGCGAGATGATTGAGACGGTTTTGCTCGGAGACATTGAGGTCTGTCGCATTTTGGAGCTTGAGTAAAATTTGAAATAAAGTCATCAGGTCGATTCCTTTATCGAAAGGTGCTTTAACCGCGTTTTGAGCAGAGGACTTTTACATGCTGTGCCTCTGATCGGTAACAGCATGTATTTAACAGTACATGCTATTCAAAGGCACTGACATCACCGACACCACGGCGAATCACTTCAGGGTATTCACCTGCAAGGTTTACAACGCTAGTGGTATTTAAAGTACCTAAACCGCCATCAATTAATACATCTATTCTTTTGCCAATTTGCAGTTCAATTTCGTAAGGATCATCAATCGGTTCTTTTTGGCCCGGTAAAATTAAGGTCGATGTTAATAAAGGTTCACCGAGTTCTTTGAGTAACAATTGGCAAATCGGGTTGCTCGGAATACGCAGTCCAATGGTTTTCTTTTTAGGATGCATTAAACGGCGAGGAACTTCACTGGTCGCAGGCAAAATAAAGGTGGTGACCGCAGGGGTGTTATTTTTCAATAAACGATACATGGCATTGTCGACTTTGGCATACGTGGCAATGTCAGATAAATCTGCACAAATAATCGCATATTGATGTTTAGCATCGAGCTGACGAATTTGGGCAATGCGTTCCATGGCATTTTTGTTCCCAATCTGGCAACCGATGGCATAGGCGGCATCTGTGGGATAAACCACCACATCGCCGGCACGAATCCGTTCAACGGCTTGCGTAATTAAACGGGGTTGAGGATTTTCCGGATGTATTCTTAAATGCAACATGTCGTTTTCCTCTTATTATTAAAAGCTCTAGACATTATGTCGCGGTCTATTTGCTTTGTGCAATGTGAAATGCAGTCAAATTGTATAATTTAATCAAGCATTTCACGTTGAAATTCATTCGCCTGTAACATTTTGCCAGCACGTGTACAGTGACAAATGCATTGGATAAAGCGCCAAGCATCGCGTGGAAGTTTGGCATCGCCCTTAAAATAAGCCTGTAATTGTGCGTAGACATTATCTTTAAAGCTACTGCCATCTCCTCCTTCACCAGTAAGGTTATCAAGTGAGACACGAAACTTACGCCCAAAGGCTTTTGCAAATAACCATTCGATCGCTTGCGGCTTAATTTCTACCTGTTCAAAGAGGGCTTGTTGCTCTTTACTACGACCATCAGGTGCATACCAATAGCCTAAATCGGGAAGTAAACGACGTTGATCACCAGCAATAGTCCAATGACTAATTTCATGCAAGGCGCTATTGAAATAACCATGAGCAAATTGAATACGGGCAGGGCCGTTTGAATCAGCAGGAAAGTATTCGGGCTCAAAGTCACCTTTCACTAAGCTCACATTCAGGTGGGAAAACCAATGATTAAAGTGTAAGATGAGCCATTCGACGTGTTCTGTTTCTGTGGAAAGTTTCTCCCAAGCCGAGAGTTGCACTTGGTCGGTTGAAATGTCAGAATCAAGCGTTGAAATTGTGCTCATAAGTGATGAAACATTCACTTCTGTTTGCGGCTGCAACAGATGCATAACTTAAGTTACCCAAATGGTCTGTCTAAATAAGTACAAAATTGTATCTTAATCTTTGACAGAGTACTGATGAATTTGTAGAATTGCCGCCTTAATTATGTCAGCAAATACCTTTCCGGCACAGATTGAGCCGTTTAAATGGGCTGAACAGGGCTTTAAATGGTCAGGAACACTGCCATTATCTCGCTTTGTTCGTATTGCTCGTGAAGCTGTTGGATCAATTGATGATCAATTGATTAACATAGACTGTAAGCTATCAATGGATGCTTATCATCGCATTGTATGGCTGGATGGTCATGTTGAAACAAATGTTCCAATGGAATGCCAGCGTTGTCTGGATACTGTTGAGATCCCACTTGTTTTAAGTTTTCATCTAGCTCTTGTAGATGACGAGTCACTGATAGAGCGCTTGGATGAGGATGCTGATTTCATCGTTTTAGGTGAAAGTGAAGCAACAACCAAAGGTTCATATGATGCACCTGCGACTGCTGATTTACTCTCACTGATAGAGGATGAATTGTTATTGTTGATGCCTTTGTCACCTAAGCACGATGCTTGTGAACATAAGCATCAACCTGCCGCTGAAGAGCTTGTTGAAGAAAAACGGGACAACCCGTTTGATGTTTTGGCAGGTTTGAAGGGTAAACTTAACTAATTTTTGTGTTATACTCTTGAGTATAAGACAATCGAATTTGTTCTGATCCATTTTTTCGATCTTTGTAAGGAGCCATCATGGCCGTTCAGCAAAACCGTAAAAGTCGCTCTCGCCGTGACATGCGCCGTTCACATGACGCTTTAACCGAGAATGCATTAACTGTAGACCAAGCTACTGGCGAGACTCACCGTCGTCACCACGTATCTAAAGATGGTATCTACCGTGGTCGTCAATTATTCGCTAAAGCATCTGCTGAATAATTGGTGATGTATTAAGCGTCAAGCTTAGTAGAAAAAATGGGAGCGTTAAGCTCCCTTTTTTTGTACCGATTTTTTGTTGCATTTGGCAATTACCAAGACAAAAATTAAGTGTTAAATTTCCGTCCCTGAAACAAGCTTACATGGGATTGTGTTGAATAAATGTCCAAATAGCATAAATTCACCAATCTTGATAAAGGATTTTTTTATGTCTGCTAAACAACTCGAGCAAGCAGCTCAAGCTACTAAAACTGCATTCGTGTTCCCGGGTCAAGGGTCACAGAAAGTCGGCATGCTCGCTGAACTTGCAGAACAGTTTAGTAGTGTGCAAGCAACATTTGCAGAAGCATCAGAAGTAGTTGGCTTTGATCTTTGGCAAATTGCGCAAAGTGGTGAAGGGTTAAACCAAACAGAATTTACTCAACCTGTACTACTGACTGCCAGTATTGCTTTATGGCGTGTGTGGTTAGAGTTAGGTGGTGTTGCACCGAAATACCTTGCAGGTCACTCATTAGGTGAATACAGCGCCTTGGTTGCTGCGGGAGCGATGAGCCTAGGTGATGCCGTTAAACTGGTGAACCTACGTGGTCAGTTAATGCAAAGTGCTGTACCTGAAGGTCAAGGTGCAATGGCGGCAATTTTGGGTCTAGATGATGCCAAAGTCATTGAACTTTGTGCTCAAGCAGAAGGCCAAGGTTCAGTAGATGCTGCAAACTACAATGCACAAGGTCAAGTTGTCATTGCGGGCGATAAAGCCATGGTTGAAGCGGTTATGGCTGCTGCTAAAGAAAATGGCGGTAAAGCAATCGCACTTCCGGTTTCTGTACCATCGCATTGTGCATTGATGAAACCTGCTGCTGAACAGTTTGCGACAGCATTGGAACAAACTGCCATTGAGCTGCCTACTATACCTGTAATACAAAATGTAGGCGCTGAAATCGCGACTGATGTAGCGCAATTACGTCAGGCGTTAACTGCACAGTTATACCAATCTGTACAGTGGACAAAGACCATGCAGTATTTGCAAGACCAAGGTATTCAGTACATTGCTGAATGTGGTCCGGGGAATGTCCTTGCGAATCTCGCAAAACGTTTGCCAAATATTGAAAAAGCATTCCCACTCGACACGAAAGGTCGTATGGAAGATGCACTGAATGCCATTTTAGTGGCAGAAGGGAAAATTGCATGACACAAGAACGCAAAGTTGCTTTAGTAACAGGTGCGAGCCGAGGGATTGGAGCAGCAATTGCTCAGCAATTGATTCAAGACGGTTATTTTGTTGTAGGTACTGCAACTTCAGAAGCGGGTGCAGAAAAATTATCTGCAGCTTTTGCTGAAAATGGTGCGGGTAGAGTTTTAGATGTACGTGATGCAACTGCAATTGATGCATTGGTATCAGACATTGAGCAAAACTTTGGTTCTGTATTGGTTTTAGTGAACAATGCGGGTATTACCAAAGATAATTTGTTACTTCGTATGTCAGAAGATGATTGGGATGACATTCTCAACATTCATTTGAAAGCCGTTTATCGACTTTCTAAACGTGTTTTAAAGGGCATGACCAAAGCACGTTTTGGCCGAATTATTAATATTAGTTCTGTGGTTGCACATTTTGCTAACCCAGGACAAGCAAACTATTCTGCTGCAAAAGCAGGGATTGAGGCCTTTGGTCGCAGCCTTGCAAAAGAGATGGGAAGCCGCCAAATCACTGTAAATGCAGTGGCTCCGGGCTTTATTGCAACAGAAATGACAGAACAGTTAAGCGAAGAAATTCGTAAAAAGATGAGTGATCAAGTGGCTTTAAACCGTTTAGGTGAGCCGCAAGATATCGCAAATGCCGTAAGTTTTCTTGCTTCTGAAAAGGCAAGTTACATTACCGGAACTGTATTACATGTAAATGGTGGTTTATACATGAGCTAAGCGCTCAAGTATAAACTTTCAAAACGATTTAGATTCAATTAAACTAACGGCATTAAAAACGCCACAAGCAATGAGGAGAATTCCTGTGAGCGATATCGAACAACGCGTAAAACAAGCAGTAGCTGAACAACTTGGTCTTAAAGCAGACGAGATCAAAAACGAAGCTTCTTTCATGGATGACTTAGGTGCAGACTCTCTAGACCTAGTTGAATTAGTTATGTCTTTCGAAAACGATTTCGACATCACTATTCCTGATGAAGATTCAAACGAAATCACTACTGTACAATCTGCAATTGACTATGTTTCTAAGAAACTAGGTTAATTTTAGATTTCAGCGATGCTGATTTAAAAAGCCACCATTCGGTGGCTTTTTTTATGCTGAATATTTTGTTTTTACATTAGCTTACGTTTCTGTCACCAACAACAACTCAAAAGCGGTTATTTTTTAGCTATAAAAATAGAGTTTGAACAATAGTTAAATTATTTAAAACAGTAAAAACAACGGAGAAAAACATGGGTCTTTTTGATTTTGTAAAAGGAATTGGTAAAAAAAATACAGCGCCTGCAGAACCTCAGGCAGCGCCAGCAACACCTTCTGAACCATCTGCACAAGAAATTGCCAATAAGTTATTGGGTCATATCAAAGCACTGGGCTTACCTGTAACTGGCTTGTCTGTGAGTTATAACGGGACTTCAGATCTAGCAACAGTGAAAGGTCAGGTGCAAAGCCAAGCAGATCGTGAAAAGATTATCTTGGCGGTAGGGAATATTGATCATGTGGCGCAAGTGGATGATCAGTTGACTGTAGCAACGCCAGAACCTGAAAGTAAATTTTATACAGTTAAATCAGGCGATAATCTTTCTAAGATTTCTAAAGAATTTTATGGTGATGCAAATCAATACAATAAAATTTTTGAAGCAAACCGTCCTTTGTTAAAAAATGCCGATGACATTTTCCCAGGGCAAGTGCTGCGTATTCCTGCATAAATATTTGTGTTTACAGTAAAAAAAGCCATCTTGTGATGGCTTTTTTTTGTATGCGTTAATGGTGGGGTTAAATATAATACGGCTGAAATAATTCAAAATAAGAAATCAATGAAACAAAAAATCATCTTTATTATCTTACTGTTGCTTGCAGTTGTTGTGTGTCTTTGGCTGCGGTGGGATGAGCGTATTGATCCTCGGGTGCTCAAGTGGCAGCAGTCTGAAATTTCTTATCTTTCAAATTACACACAAGAGCCGTATTTTAACTTGCTTGGGCTGAATGCTGGAGATCGGTTTTCGGCATTGAATGTTCGGCGCTATCGTTATCATCAAGATTGGGTATTTAGTTTGTTGGGGCAAGAGCATCAGAATGCATTGGGCCAGCCATTGAATGTGAAGCTAACGCGTGAAAAGTGTTCAGAAGAACAGACGAATTTAGTTGCTGAGTTTCAGCAATTGCTGGTCGATGATCCTACGGCGGTTAGTGTATTTGTTGTTGAGCATCGTCTGGTGCTTGGTGCGTTGATACAGCAAGAAAAGGTGTCGTTGCAGCGCTTTAACACATGGTTGCAGCATGCAGACCAATACCGCAGTTTAAGTATGCCGAGCAATTCCACATATCCAGACTTAAGTATTTAAATCAGTTGGCGATCCTTTATCTGATCAATATTGCGTTAAATAAAGAGGATAAGCTGGATGCATATATGGCTGAATATCACAGATTGCAGCAGATGCTTGAGCGCCCGAACTCATTGGTTGAAAGGATGCTGATTCAAAACTGGCTGGCACGTTATGTCCGAATTATACGTAATGAACAATTAAAGACTGGACAAGTAGTTTATTTGGAGCCTTTAAGTATTCGTCAGTTGAGTTTGCGCTCAGCAGTGCAATTGGAAGCCTATGGTGTATATGCGGTGTTGAAGCAGGTGCAGCAATCATCGGGCTGGAATACCTCCTTGATGTATTGGTTGTATTTGCCAAATCAAACTGCAAATCAATTGTTTAAGCAATATGAAGAGGCGGCACAGCTATCTGAGCTTTCTTATGATTCGTTTAGGATGCAGGGTGGTTAAAAACAGGGACAGTATTCATCTTGGCATATCAAAAATTATTTGGGCAATACTTTGTCCAATATAGAGGGGGTGCCTTGGGAGCGCTCTGTGCTTGCAGGGCGCATTTTGAATGATCGTATTATGATTTTTAATTTGTTGAATCAGGGGGTGACTGATTTAACGCAGTTGAGTCAAAATAGCCACGGTCGACGTTTCTTTAAGAAAGAGGGGATGTTGTGTGCTGAAGTGCCGTATCCGCGTGAGCAATTTAGAGCACACAATTGGAATATTTTAGATAGCTGTGTGCAGTTGTAGTTTTTGTATATAAACATTTTGGTATAGAAATAAAAAAGCCCCAATGAGTAGGGGCTTTTTTACAGTCGTTTAGAAGCTTGGCTTCACGACCACTAAAATGATCACTGCAAATAAAATCAAAGTTGGCATTTCATTAAAAAAACGCCAGAACTTATGCGATTTATAATGTGCATTTTCGATAAGCTTTTTACGGTAATAACCACATACAAAATGATAAATCACCAATAGTCCAACTAATCCAACTTTTAGGTAGAACCAAAGCGCTTCATGGTAGTGTCGAGTTGCATCACCCCAATCGACGAGGAAGTGCGCCGTGATCAGTGTAGCAATCATTGCGGGCCACATAATGCCGCGATATAGCTTGCGTTCCATGATTTGAAAGCGCTGATGACTCGTAGCATCATCACTCATGGCATGGTAGACATAAAGGCGAGGGAGATAAAATAGCGCTGCGAACCAGCAAACAACTGCGATGATATGTAATGCTTTGACCCAGAGGAAAGCATCTGATGGAGCATCCATATATTGACCCTTAAAAGGGCGGTGGGTGTGTGCTTTGGCACCGAAGCGCCAAAGCAGCAAACTTTATATTAAGCTTCCCATTTTTTGAAAACGAGGCAAGCGTTTACACCGCCAAAACCAAAACTGTTACTCATCACAGTATTCAATTTTGCATCACGTTTTTCAAGTACGATATCAAAAGGTTTTGCACCTTCGTCAAGTTCAGTCACGTTGATGTTTGGTGCAATAAAGTCATTTTGCATCATCAGAATAGAGTAAATCGCTTCTTGTACACCTGCAGCACCCAGACTGTGACCGGTCATCGATTTGGTCGAGCTGAGCGGAGGAACTTGCCCTTCACCGAAAGCACGCTCCATCGCTTTAAGTTCAGTGACATCACCTGCTGGAGTAGACGTACCGTGTGTATTTACATAGTCAATTTTGTCTACGCCGTGTTGTTTAGCTTCTTCTAAAGCCATAAGGATACAACGCGTCGCACCTTCGCCTGATGGTGCAACCATGTCAGCACCATCAGAGTTTGCTGCATAGCCGACAACTTCAGCCAAAATGTTTGCGCCACGTGCTTGAGCATGTTCAAGAGATTCTAGTACAACGAAGCCACCACCACCTGCGATCACGAAACCGTCACGGTCAGCAGAGTAAGGGCGTGAAGCAGTCGCTGGTGTGTCATTATATTTTGAACAAAGTGCGCCCATTGCATCAAATAAAAGACTTTGTGACCAATGGTCTTCTTCACCACCACCGGCAAGCATTAAGTCTTGTTTGCCCAATTGAATCAGGTTGTATGCATAACCAATGGCATCGGCAGATGTTGCACATGCGCTAGTAATCGTGTGTGCAATACCTTGCATTTTAAATGCAACACCCACGTTTGCGGTAATGGTGTTGGTCATGTTACGTGGTACAAAGAATGGACCAACTTTACGTGCACCTTTAGTGTCTAGAAGTTCTTTCATTTCAACAACAGATGCAGTTGAACCACCACCTGAACCACCAGTAATACCGTAACGTGGATTACCACCAATTTGTTCTGCTGTTAAGCCTGCATTTTCTACTGCAGCCAAAGCTGAGTTGTATGCATACATTGCGCATACGCCCATAAAGCGTTTTAAGCGGCGGTCAATACCGTCAAAGTTTTGTTCTGCAGCCGCACTGACATGACTTTTGAAATTAAGTTCAGCATAACTTGGGTTGAAACGTGTTCCAGAAATCCCGTTTTGCAAAGAATGAGTGACATCTTCTAATGTATTACCAATGCATGAGTTGATGCCCATACCAGTGATTACAACACGTTTCATCTACAGATCCTTTATAGGTAGTGTGTGAGCAAGCTATTGAAAGTATACGAAGGAAACTTTCTAAATAGACGAACTCATATAATTTGATTGGAATAATGATAGCAGAAAGCTTTTTGAATTCTTATGGCAAATCCTATGCCTATTTTTGACTGAGCTAATTTGCAACGATGCAGCAAAAAACTTAACTTAAAGATACATATTCAAGTTGTGATAAAGTTTGACTACACCTAGTATTTATCAAGAATTTCAAGAATAGTCTGAATGGGGTAGGGAATGGCGAAAATGAATAATAAACCAACGGCTGGTCTGCTCTCAAACGCCTTTGGAGTGGCTAAAAAGCTCAGTTCTACAGGGGTGTCTATTATCAATCATGTTGCACCCGAATCTGTAACTAAGGTCATTCAACCACAAAAAAATGGTCAAACCTTGGAAGGTCAGTCACGTCAGACGAGCGTATTTGATGTGAAAAAATATGATAATCCACAGCAAATCCTGCGTGAACACGTTCCGAATGTTTCTAGACAATTATTCGGTCGACATTTTAATACCGTAAATAATGTAGCCAATTTTGTTGCCCCTCAATTTAGCGACAAGATTTCTGACTATCTTTTTGATCGATTGAATCATTTTAGTTCGGATATTTCATCTGTAGATGCAGTGCTTGATGAAGCTGGCGTACGTGATTTAGAAGAGTTGACACAAGATGTCGATCGTTCACGCCGCATTAGTCAGGCCTTAGGCGAGCAAAATAAATGGATTGCTTCAATTCAAGGGGCTTTAACAGGTGCGACAGGTGTTATCGGTTCAAGTATTGATATCCCTGCTTCACTGATTATGACTTTACGAGTGATTTATCAAGTTGGACGTTCTTATGGTTTCGACTTAAGTAAAGAAAGTGATCAAGATATCGTTCAGTTTATTTTTAAACAGGTCGACCTGAGTTTAATTGCAGAAAAACAAACTTTGCTTATGGCAATAAAAGCTCTGAGTAGTACGCTACAAAATAGTGATTTACATCAGTTGCAGCAATTGGTGGGTTCAGACACCGATGCAGCAGCATTGAAAAAATATGTACTAGATGAAAATGGTCAGTTTAAGTGGGCATGGCTCAATCAAATGCCAAAAGTTTCATTGTTAAATCAGCTATCACGGTTATCTCCTGTGGCGAGTGTTGGTGTAAGTGTAGTGTATAGTCGCCGTTTAGTGGATGAAGTGAATCAGAAGGCACAGCAAGTCTTTTCTAATGCGCGCCAATATATTTTGCAGCATCAGGATATTAGCTTGTCACCTTTACATGCCTATGAGCGTTCTCTTGAGTTGCTTGCTCAAGCAACACCTAAATTACTAGAAGGTATTAAGGCGAAAGATATTGATTTGGCTGAGCCGGTACTAGATCAGACCATAGATGTTGCAGGTCATGAGAGTATCCGCGCAGTAAAAGTCATCAAAAAAGCACAAGTTAAAAACTCTGATGCAGCCGAAGTGGAAGTAGAGCAGGAACAAAAAGTCTCAGAAGGTTTGGAGGCACTTGCGGAGAAAGTTGTTGAGCCTCATGCACCCGGGGCTGCGCAAAAACCTGCTTTAGCTGAAAAAGATGAGTTTGATGTGTTGGAATCTGTACAGCAGGAGGATGTCCCAGTGGAAAAAGCTGCACCCAAAACTAAGCCGCGTAAAGCCAAAACAGCAGCCGTAGATAAAGTTACAAAAAAATCAGCAGATTCTTCTGAAAAATAAACTATTTATTTGTGGGTGAAAAATTGCGCAAATCACGATGAATAAATGTTTTCGATGATCGTATATTGTTGACCAATTTTAAGTCTTCGCTTACAATTGCATGCCCTCAAAAAGTAGTATTTTTTGGGGCTTTTTATTAACGGGAGAATTGCCAAATGGCAACAACAAATCAGTTGATCCGTAAGGGTCGTACAACTTTAGTTGAAAAATCTAAAGTTCCTGCGTTGAAGGCTTGTCCACAACGTCGTGGTGTTTGTACACGTGTTTACACAACTACACCTAAAAAACCTAACTCAGCAATGCGTAAAGTTTGCCGTGTTCGCTTAACTTCAGGTTTCGAAGTTTCTAGCTACATCGGTGGTGAAGGCCATAACCTACAAGAGCACAGTGTTGTTCTTATCCGTGGTGGTCGTGTTAAAGATTTACCGGGTGTACGTTACCATACCGTTCGTGGTTCTTTAGACTGTGCTGGTGTTAAAGATCGTAACCAGTCTCGTTCTAAATACGGTGCTAAACGTCCTAAGAAATAATCTGAAAAGATTAACTTCTTAGTTCGTTAGAACTGCAATCCTTTATCGTCTCGCTTGTCTGATTTCTGCATTTTTTGTGAAAATTCCAAGCGACGTATAGTAAGGCCAGCGAAAGCACATGACACTTTGTGCACCTGCTGGAGTAACCTGAAGTGTCATATTTATTAGGTGTATTAAAATGCCAAGACGTCGCGTAGTTGCTGCCCGTGAAATCCTTCCGGATCCTAAGTTCAGCAGCCAAACAATCGCTAAATTCATGAACCACGTAATGCAAGATGGTAAAAAATCTATTGCTGAAAGTATCGTTTACGGTGCTTTAGACCGCGTTCAAGAAAAATCTAAAGTAGACCCAGTTGAATTTTTCGAGACTACTCTTGAAAAAGTTCGTCCTATGGTCGAAGTAAAAGCACGCCGTGTTGGTGGTGCTACATACCAAGTGCCTATGGAAGTACGCCCATCCCGTCGTACTGCCTTGGCTATGCGTTGGTTAGTAGATGCTGCTGCTAAGCGTTCTGAAAAAACTATGGCTTTACGTCTTGCTGGTGAGTTGCTTGATGCAGCTGAAGGTAAAGGCGCAGCGATCAAAAAACGTGAAGATGTGCATCGTATGGCTGAAGCCAACAAAGCCTTCTCTCATTACCGTTTCTAAGCGGATAAAACAGCCCCTATTCAGGAGGGTGACAAATCAGTTGTCACTGTTTTGTCATCGAATCGCTTTAAGTTGCTATGCAGCTTAAAGCGTCCTGTTTTAAACAACAAAATTTAGGAATGCTAGAAATCATGGCTCGTCAAACCCCAATTTCTCGTTATCGTAACATTGGTATCTCTGCGCACATTGATGCTGGTAAAACTACCACTTCAGAACGTATTTTGTTCTACACAGGTGAGAGTCACAAACTTGGTGAAACTCACGAAGGTTCTGCAACTACAGACTGGATGGAACAAGAGCAAGAACGTGGTATTACTATTACCTCAGCGGCAGTAACATGCTTCTGGAAAGGGATGGGTAACCAATTCGAACAGCACCGTATTAACGTAATTGATACCCCAGGACACGTAGACTTCACTATTGAAGTTGAACGTTCTATGCGTGTTCTTGACGGTGCATGCATGGTTTACTGTGCTGTAGGTGGTGTACAACCTCAGTCTGAAACTGTATGGCGTCAAGCAAATAAATATAAAGTTCCACGTATTGCATTCGTGAACAAAATGGACCGTACTGGTGCGAACTTCTTCCGTGCTGTTGAACAAGTTAAAACACGTCTTGGTGGTAATCCAGTGCCAATCGTTGTTCCAATCGGTGCAGAAGAAAACTTCCAGGGTGTTGTTGACCTAATCGAAATGAAAGCGATTATCTGGGACGAAGCGTCTCAAGGTATGAAGTTTGAATATGGCGAAATCCCTGCTGAATTAGTTGAACTAGCTAACGAATGGCGTACTAACATGGTTGAAGCTGCTGCGGAAGCATCAGAAGAACTCATGGACAAGTACCTTGAAGAAGGTGAGTTAACTAAAGAAGAAATCGTTTCAGGTTTACGTGCACGTACATTGTTGAATGAAATTCAACCAATGCTATGTGGTTCAGCGTTCAAAAACAAAGGTGTTCAACGTATGTTGGATGCTGTAATTGAATTCTTACCTGCGCCGACTGATGTCGAGGCGATTAAAGGTATCCTTGACGACAAAGACGAAACTGAAGGTTCTCGTGAAGCGTCTGACGATGCTCCGTTCTCTGCGCTTGCGTTCAAAATCATGAACGACAAATTTGTAGGTAACTTAACATTCGTACGTGTTTACTCTGGTGTGCTTAAAGCAGGTAGCCCTTGCTATAACCCAGTTAAAATGAAGCGCGAACGTGTTGGCCGTATCGTACAGATGCACGCAAATGACCGTCACGATATTGAAGAAATTCGTGCGGGTGATATCGCAGCATGTGTAGGTCTTAAAGATACTACGACTGGTGATACATTATGTGATGAAAACAATGTAATTACACTAGAGCGTATGGAATTCCCAGAGCCAGTAATTGCGCTTGCGGTTGAGCCTAAAACTAAAGCTGACCAAGAAAAAATGTCTGTTGCTTTAGGTCGTTTGGCGAAAGAAGACCCTTCATTCCGCGTACGTACTGACGAAGAATCTGGTCAAACAATTATTGCTGGTATGGGTGAGCTTCACCTTGACATTATTGTTGACCGTATGAAGCGTGAATTCAACGTTGAAGCGAACATTGGTAAACCAATGGTAGCTTACCGTGAAACGATCAAAAAATCAGTTGAACAAGAAGGTAAGTTCGTACGTCAAACTGGTGGTAAAGGTAAGTTTGGTCACGTATACGTACGTTTAGAACCACTTGCTGAAGATGCTGGCAAAGATTACGAGTTCGCTGAAGAAGTTGTAGGTGGTGTAGTACCTAAAGAATTCTTCGGTGCGGTTGACAAAGGTATCCAAGAACGTATGAAGAATGGTGTCCTAGCTGGTTATCCAGTTGTTGGCATCAAAGCGACATTGTTCGATGGTTCTTACCATGACGTCGACTCTGACGAATTATCGTTCAAAATGGCTGGTTCTTACGCATTCCGTGACGGTTTCATGAAAGCAGATCCTATCTTGCTTGAACCTATCATGAAAGTTGAAGTAGAAACTCCAGAAGACTACATGGGCGATATCATGGGTGACTTAAACCGTCGTCGTGGTCTTGTTCAAGGTATGGACGATTTACCTGGTGGTACTAAAGCTATCCGTGCAGAAGTTCCACTTTCTGAGATGTTTGGTTACGCAACTCATATGCGTTCTATGTCTCAAGGTCGTGCAACTTATTCTATGGAATTCGCTAAATACGCTGAAACACCACGTAACGTGGCTGAAGGCATCATCGCTAAGTTCCAATCTGGCGGTAAAAAAGGTGACGACGAGTAATCTTTCGATTACTATAAGCCCAAACTAATTCATAGTTAAAAACCAAATGCTCATGCAGTATCCCTGCATGAGTAGTTTAAAAAGGAAGATCTCATGGCTAAGGCTAAGTTCGAACGTAATAAGCCACACGTTAACGTGGGTACAATTGGTCACGTCGACCACGGTAAAACTACTTTAACAGCTGCAATTGCAACTGTATGTGCAAAAAAATTCGGTGGTGAAGCGAAAGATTACGCTGCAATCGACTCTGCACCAGAAGAAAAAGCACGTGGTATTACAATTAATACTTCACACGTAGAATACGATTCTCCAATCCGTCACTACGCTCACGTAGACTGCCCAGGTCACGCCGATTATGTTAAAAACATGATTACTGGTGCTGCGCAAATGGATGGTGCGATCCTTGTATGTGCTGCGACTGATGGTCCAATGCCACAAACTCGTGAACACATCCTTCTTTCTCGTCAGGTAGGTGTACCTTACATCGTTGTATTCCTAAACAAATGCGACCTTGTTGACGACGAAGAGCTTCTTGAATTAGTAGAAATGGAAGTTCGTGAACTTCTTTCTACTTATGACTTCCCAGGCGACGACACTCCAGTAATCCGTGGTTCTGCTCTTGCAGCGCTTAATGGTGAAGCTGGTCAATACGGCGAAGATGCTGTAGTTGCTCTTGTTGAAGCTCTTGACTCTTACATCCCAGAACCAGAACGTGCTATCGACCAAGCATTCCTTATGCCAATCGAAGACGTATTCTCAATTTCAGGTCGTGGTACAGTAGTAACTGGCCGTGTTGAAACTGGTATCGTGAAAGTAGGCGAAGAAGTTGAAATCGTTGGTATTAAAGATACAGTTAAAACAACTGTAACTGGCGTAGAAATGTTCCGTAAACTTCTTGACGAAGGTCGTGCGGGCGAGAACTGTGGTGTTCTTCTACGTGGTACTAAACGTGAAGATGTTCAACGTGGTCAAGTACTTGCTAAACCAGGTACAATCAAACCGCATACTAAATTCGACGCAGAAGTATACGTACTTTCTAAAGACGAAGGTGGCCGTCATACTCCATTCCTTAACGGTTACCGTCCACAGTTCTACTTCCGTACAACTGACGTAACTGGTGCGATCGCGCTTAAAGAAGGCGTAGAAATGGTTATGCCTGGTGACAACGTAGAAATGTCAGTAGAATTAATCCACCCAATCGCAATGGACGCTGGCTTACGCTTCGCGATCCGTGAAGGTGGTCGTACAGTTGGTGCGGGTGTAGTTTCTAAAGTAACTGCATAATCACTAAATGTGTGTAAAAAAGCGCCTCTTTGAGGCGCTTTTTTTTATGCTTATTCAATGTGATAGGGAAATTGTCTGACAATATTTTTGAAAGCTGTCCTTTAGTGATAATTCACTGTCCTTAACTGAAATAATTACGCGTCAATAAAACCGTAATATGAACTCAAGAAAACCAATAAAAGTTTGAGTATTTCATAACTCAAAAAGGAGTTAGGCATGAACGCTAAAGTAAAGATTACTAATCGAGCAGGTGCAAGTTTCCCTGTACGTCGCATGAATTTTGATTTTGATGCGGTACCAGAGTACTGGATGAATGGCTCAGCAGGTTTGACACATTTTATGACCGCATTGTCTGCTTTATTTCCCGCGGGTGAAATGTTCTTTATTGATAGTGTGCGTGCCGTACGTAAACACCCATCGATCGCAAATAATGAAGCCCTACAAAAAGAAATTAGTGCTTTCATTGGTCAAGAAGCAATGCATACGCAAGAGCATGAGGGTTTTAATGCTTCTGCACAAAAATACGGTCATGATGTCGAAACACTTGATAAGGCAACGGGTCGTGTTATCCAAGGTGTACGTAAAGTCTTTGCACGTATTGGTAAATCTGTTGGTATTACTCAAGAAATGGTGGATCTTACTGCAACTACGGCACTTGAGCATTTCACTGCAACGATTGCTTCACAGTTATTGGTAAACCCACATATTCAAGCCTTAATGACTGATGAAACCATGAAAAATATGTGGTTATGGCATGCGATTGAAGAAAATGAGCATAAAGCCGTAGCTTATGATGTATTTGAAGGTGTCTTTGGTCAGGGAATAAAGGCCTACGCACTCCGTACAGGTTCATTGATTGGCGCAATGGTGACTTTATTCTTCGTACAAAGTTATTTTGTCGCTCGTTTATTAAAAGAAGATAACAAGCTTAATTTTGAAGCATTAAAAGATATTTATACCTATGGTTATAGCCCTTCAAAAGGCATCATCACTGGTATGGGTAAAGAAATGCTGATGTATTTTAAACCAGGTTTTCACCCGAATGATTTAGATACTTCTGGTTTGTTAAAAACGTGGAAAGCATATTTGGGTCTCTAATCACAGCGCTGTGGTGACTTTTTCAGAAGGGCGATGTAAATCGCTCTTTTTTTTATTCAACTTTATAGACAAACTTTTTATAATGCGCATACCCTAGCTATAGAAAGATAAACGAAGATGATTCGTTTGATGCAAGACGCTGATGTCCAGCAGGTTTACGATATCGAGCGCCGCGTACAAAGCCATCCTTGGACCATAAAACAATTTCAAGAATCGATTGCTGCCTATCAAAGTACGGTGATTGAGCGACAAGGAAAAGTTGTAGGTTTTTGCATTTTACAACCCGTTTTAGATGAAGCAAATTTATTGTTAATGGCGATCGATCCGAGCCAGCAAGGCAAAGGATTAGGTTTTCAATTGCTCGATGAATCTATTGCCTTACTCAAAAATAACCCCATTCAAATCTTCTTAGAAGTGCGAGAAGGTAATCAACCAGCGATCCGTTTATATGAAAAAGCGGATTTTCATCAAATCGATTTGCGAAAGAATTATTATCCAAATGCCGATGGAACTCGTGAGCACGCCATTATTATGGTGAAGACTTGTGGTGATGATTTTGCAGCTTTATTTAAATAAAAGCGGTGAAGCGTAATCAGATTTAAAGAAAGCATTCGTGAATAAACGGATGCTATTTTATTGAATATCTTTTGTTTGATCCCTTTTATTTAATAATAGGATTGTTCCAGCCGGAAGGTAAGGTGGTCATCAGGGAATCCCCCAGTTGGCTAATTTCTTCTTGGGTCAGTGGTCGGTTGAGTCGACGCCATTGTCCATCAAGCAGAAGTTCCAGTGGAATATACTGAGATTTATAATTCATTTTTTGCGAATCGGGTACCCAATAGCCCAAGTAGACATATTGCAGTCCAAGCTTTTGTGCGTGCTCGATTTGTTTCAGAATGGCAAAAGTCCCTAGGGAGCGACGGCTTTCATCAGGATCAAAAAAGGTATATACCGCTGAAATACCATCATCAAGTGGATCACAGGTAGATACACTGATCAGTTGCTCATCTAACCACAACTCTAAAAAGAAACTGTCAGTGCAGCTATTAATTAAAAATTTTTCAAATTGATCTTGGCTAGGTGGGTACATATCACCATCAGCATGCCGCTCATTAATGTAGCGTTCGTACAGCGCATAATGCTTTGCATCGGCATCTTGAGGGCGGCTAATTTTCACCGTTAAATCTTGATTCCGTTTCCACGCTTTTTTTTGCACGCTGTTCATTTGAAATTCATGAACAGGAACGCGAGAGGACAAACATTGGCGACAAAGATGACATTCAGGGCGGTAGACAAAATCACCACTACGACGAAAACCCATGCGGGAAAGTTCAGATAACGTGACCACATCAATACGATGGACAGGGTCAAGAAAGACCATCCGGGCAGATTTATTTTCTAAGTAGCTACAATCATGCGGAGGCGTGATGTAGTACTGTAATTCGTTCAACAGGGACTTCGGTTGATAGGAATTCATCGTAATATCCCTCTTTTATTGTCATGCGCTGAGACTTGCCCATTGCGCTATTGTTTTACTTGAAAATACACTGTCCTGATACTTTTTCCAATCGATAGAGGGTTGTTTAACAACATCTTGTAACGAATTAAGGTATTGTTGGCGAGAAAGTGTACTCGCACCTAAGCTTAAGAGGTGATCGTTGACCAATTGGCAATCAATCCATGGCAACTGATTCTCTTGCCCGATGAGCATTAAGGTGTAAAACGCCATTTTAGAGACATCTGTTCGTGTACTAAACATAGACTCGCCAAAGCAGCCATGACCAATATTGACCCCATAGAGGCCACCTACAACAGTCTCGTTTTCCCAAACTTCAATGCTATAAGCATAGCCTGCGTCAAACAGCGCAGAATATCCCTGAATAATATCTTCTGAAATCCATGTTTCATTGGCATAACTACGCGGCAAAGAACATGAGCGAATCACAGTTTCAAACGCATGATTAATGGTGATCTTATAGTCCATTTTTTTCATGCTGCGTAATAACGATTTACTCGGATGATAGTCATGCGGTCGAATAATGCAGCGGGGTTCAGGACACCACCAACAAATTGGATCACCTTCACTGAACCATGGGAAAAGACCGTGACTATAGGCTTCAAACAGTGTGGAAGGGGAGAGGTCAGCACCGATGCAAATTAAGCCTTCACCTTCGGGATCGCATTCAACAGGATCGGGGAAAGTAAATTCAGAAGGAGGGAGTATCGGCATGCCAAGCTTCTTATTGAGGTATACGGATTTTTATCATACATAAAAAAGCCGACCATCAGGTCGGCTAATTTTTAAAAATGTTTAGCTAAGCAAATGACTTAAGCAAAAGATTATTCACCGAGTGCATCAAGGTATTTTTCAGCATCGAGTGCAGCCATACAGCCTGAACCTGCAGAAGTAATGGCTTGACGGTAAATGCTGTCGGCAATATCACCCGCAGCAAATACACCCGGAATAGATGTTTGTGTTGCATTACCCGCAGTTCCGCTTTGAACTTGGATGTAGCCATCACGTAGGTTTAATTGACCATCAAAAATACCGCTGTTTGGTTTGTGACCAATTGCCACAAACATACCAGTGACATCAACATTTTGAGTTGAATCATCTTGCGTAGATTTAATACGTACAGAAGTCACACCGGTGTTATCGCCAATGACTTCATCCACTTGGTGATTCCAGATGATGCTGATTTTACCTTCTTTTTCTTTAGCAAAAAGATGATCTTGCAGAATCTTCTCTGAACGTAAAGAGTCACGACGGTGTACTAAAGTGACATGCGATGCAATGTTCGATAGATACAGCGCTTCTTCGACAGCAGTATTACCACCACCGACAACCATGACTTTTTGGTTTTTGTAGAAGAAACCATCACATGTTGCACATGCGCTTACGCCTTGACCCATAAATGCAGCTTCAGATTCAAGACCTAAATATTGTGCAGTTGCACCTGTACAAATAATTAATGCATCACAAGTGAACTCTTCCATATCGCCTTTAAGTACGAACGGACGAACATTGAGGTCAACTTCATTGATATGGTCATACACGATTTCTGTGCCAAAACGCTCAGCATGTGATTGCATTTGTTCCATTAGGGCAGGGCCAGTTAAGCCTTCTGCACCACCTGGCCAGTTGTCTACTTCTGTCGTTGTAGTCAATTGACCGCCTAATTGAATACCTGCGATGAGTGTCGGTTTCAGGTTCGCACGGGCAGCGTATACCGCAGCGCTATAACCTGCAGGACCAGAACCTAAAATAATTAGACGTGAGTGACGAGCGCTCATCCGTAGAATCCTTTTTTTATATGATAATTTGTGGAATTATACGTCAAAGTTTGAAACGATTGTGTGAGATTAAAGTCGATATTATTGATCATCGAAATCGTTTTGAGCTATATAGAATAAAGTTAACAACTATACTTAAATTATCTTGCATCTTTTTTATTGAACAGGTGCATAATAACAGGTTTAGATTCAGCCCATTTTTGTTGTGGGTAATGACAAAAACATTCATGAAGAATTGGTTACAGGAACGTATATGACAGCGGTGTCGGGTGCATATGCACAGCGCTTAATAATGACATTATTCCTTGTTTCATTTGGGATATATCTGTTCCTTGCAACAGTCACATATACGCCATTTGATCCGGGATGGATGCATTTATCCAGTGATACTCAGCAAGTTTCAAATGCCAGCGGCGTCGCAGGTGCATGGATCGCTGATTTACTCTATGGATTTTTAGGTTGGGCAAGTCTGCTGATACCTGTCTATTTATTTCTCGAAGCAATTCAAGTGTGGTGGCCACGTAGTTTTCTAAACCGTCCATTTCGCTATGCCGCTCAGTTCTTTATTTTACTGGCAACTTCAAGTTTACTTTTCCTGTTTTGGAATGTCCCTGAAGATACTTTAGAAAATGCATCGGGCGGGATCATTGGCTATGAACTGGGTCAAAGTCTTGAACAAATATTAACGGTCTATGGTGCAGCAATATTTCTTGTTGCATTTTGGATCATGTTGTTCACTTTGGCCTTTGGCATCAAGTGGAATAAGACATGGGCAACCATGAAATCCACACCAGCTTATCTGCAAGATTTGTTCTATCGCAATGTGCCTGAAGGCGACACCGCATTTGACCGTACAGTACCAACGACTAAAAAAGATAGTGCTGCTGCGCATGCATCAAAAGTGGTTGCACCAGTAACACCAGCCGACGAACATCATGCGGTCGATGTCGATCCTGTGGTACGTGATCGCGTCGCTGAACGTTTATTTGATGATATTGCCGATAAAGAATGGGCAGACAAAGAATGGAACGCACAGCATTCATCTGCGGTAGATTTGGCAGAGACTGCTACGCCATCTGATGAAGATTTTGAACATACCTTGGCGAAAGTGCATCAGCTTGAACAAGATCAACAACGTGTTGTTGCAACAGGTGAAGTTTGGCGCGCATTACATTCCAATGATGACCAACGTCATAAACAAGATATTGATGCTTTACTCAAAGCTGCGGAAGAAGAGCAGCCTGCCAATCAAACTGAATATTTCAACAAAACAGCAGATGTGCATTCGACTTCTTCGACAGAAGCAGCGCCAGCGGCTAAAAAATCAGTTGATTGGGATGATGATGAAATCTTTGATGAGCTATTAGCGGCTGTTCCAAATAGTAAAACAGCGACGGATGTGCATAGCCCATTTAATACAGCTCAAAATGAAAGTCCAGCAACGCATTCAAATGAATTTGCTACAGGTGCTGCTGCCACAGTTGCAGGTTTAGGTGTAGCTGCTGCACAGATTACACCGCTGACCACACCGAAAAATATCAGTGCTGAAACTGAATTTAATGATCTCGATGATTTGCTGGTTGAAGAAGCAGAGCCAGCGATAGAACAGTCACAGCCAGTTCGTACAACCAGTAGTTATGCGCAATCTACGCCTTTGGTTCGTGCTGAAATTAATACGCAGCCGCAGACTTTTGTATCTGATGATGAAAAAGCCTTAATCAGCTCGAATAAAGATGCTTTCCGTGAAGTGTGGCAAGAAACGGCGGGTAAACCTGAAGACATCGATTTAGATCTCGAAGATGATTTTGACTTTGATGCGCCTTTAACTGATGCTTCTGGTCGTCCAATGTCACGTGCGATGCAAGTGGCACAAAAACGCTTGGATTTACCGACTTTGCCGGGCTTGGAAATCTTAGATCCTGTAGATCCGAACAAGAAAGTCAATTTCACTGCAGAGCAATTGTCTCGCTTGTCTGAACTTTTAGAAATTAAACTGCAAGAGTTTAATGTCAAAGCCAAAGTTGTAGAGGCACAGCCGGGACCAGTCGTAACACGTTTTGAACTTGACTTGGCACCTGGTGTGAAAGCGTCTAAAGTCACCAATATTTCACGTGACTTGGCGCGTTCGATGTCTATGGCTTCTGTACGTGTGGTGGAAGTTATTCCGGGTAAACCGTATATCGGGATTGAAGTCCCAAATAGTTCACGTGAAATGGTTCGTCTTATTGAGCTGTTAGAAACGCCGGCATACCGTGATCCAAATGCCTTACTTAGTATGGCGATGGGTAAAGATATTTCGGGTAATCCTGTCTTGGCCGATTTGGCGAAAGCGCCGCATATGTTGGTGGCAGGTACTACAGGTTCTGGTAAGTCAGTCGCAGTCAATGCCATGTTGCTATCGATGTTGTTGAAATACACACCTGAGCAACTGCGACTCATCATGATTGACCCGAAACAGTTGGAACTTGCCAACTATAACGATATTCCACATTTATTAACGCCTGTTGTAACCGACATGAAAGATGCGGTGAGTGCATTGAACTGGTGTGTCAATGAAATGGAGCGTCGTTATAAGCTGATGTCCTTGATGAAAGTGCGTAAGCTGACTGACTTTAACCGTAAAATTGAAGAAGCAATGGCCAATGGTGAAGATCTGATTGATCCAACTTGGAAGCCAGATGACTCTGCAACCCAAAGTCGTGCGCCACGTTTACAGCCAATGCCGTTGATCGTAATTGTTGCCGACGAATTTGCTGACATGATCATGCAAGTGGGTAAAAAAGCCGAAGAAATGATTACCCGTCTTGCACAAAAATCACGTGCAGCAGGGATTCATTTGCTGTTGGCGACACAGCGTCCAACCGTAGATGTGGTGACGGGTTTGATCAAAGCCAATATTCCAACCCGTGCTGCGCTACGTGTCAACAGTAAACTGGATTCACGTACTATCTTAGATGCTGGTGGTGCAGAAGACTTACTGGGTCATGGTGATATGTTGTTCCTCGGACCGGGTAAAATTGAACCTGAGCGGGTGCATGGCGCGTTTATTTCAGACGATGAAGTGAACCGTATTTGTGATGCATGGCGTGAGCGCGGTGAACCGAATTATGTCGATGAGATCCTCACGCCTTATGATGAAGAGCCGACATCTCGCGGTTTTGAAGATGGTGATGGTGGATCAGACCGTGATGCGCTGTATGATCAATGTGTTAGTTTCGTTTTGGAAACACGTAAAGCTTCTACTTCTTCGCTGCAACGTAAATTCAGTCTCGGCTATAACCGTGCTGCACGGATTATTGATCAGATGGAAGAAAATGGTATCGTCAGTGGGATGGGGCCAAATGGTAAACGAGATATCTTGGTCTAAGTCCTAAAACAAAAAACCTGCTTCGGCAGGTTTTTTATTTTTAGATTGAGAACTCATCTTGGTAGAACATGGACTGGGCCAGTTCGATAAAGGCTTTGCAGGCAGGGCTCATGAGTTTTTGATTTTTTACGGCGAGTCCAATTTGCCGTTGGGTATTTGGAAAGAGTGGACGTTTAACCACATGTGGATGCAACGCCAACAGCTCAGTAGGCATCGCCATATCTGCAACAATAGCAATCCCTTCCTGTAAATTCACCATGTTTAAAATGGTTAACAGTTGCGACATTTGATAGGTAATTTTAGGTTGTATGTAGTGTTGTTTAAGCAGTTTTTCGACATGGGACTGGCTGCCTGCACGGGTCATAATAAAGGGGTAATTTTGCAGGTCTTGGATATCTAAATGACTGTGTTTGGAAACTGAATAACTATCTGGAATCAAGGCAATGAAAATGTCTTGAATTAAGGGGAAGGTGAACAGCTGCGGCTTGGGGAGTACGGCAAAACCAACATCAATCTGACGTTCAGAAATCCAACGAGACACTTCTGCATCAGTACCTTCTTCGACATAGATTTCAATGTGTGGATAGCGCTCTCTATATGCCTTTAATAGCTCTGGAAGCAGATGAATCGAACTAGAAGAACCAAAAGAACCAATTCTCAGTGTTCCTTGTTGAATACCATGTGCGGCATGCACTTCTTGTTGCATGATTTGTGCGGTATTGATGACTTCTTTGGCATGCAGCAATAACTGCTGACCAATGTGGGTCAGGCTTATTTCGCCTTGCTCACGGCTAAATAAGCTGACATTCCAATGTTGCTCTAAACACTTTAATGCATGAGAGACAGCCGACTGAGTAATTCCCAGTTGCCGAGCAGCGAGAGTAAAGCTTTGTTGTTCTGCGACTTTAATAAAAATTTCAAGCTGAGAAAATGTCATTGCCATGAGTAATTGCTCATTTTGTTATGAGTCTAGATGAGGATTATATTGTACTACATAAATGGTTAAAGATGAAATAGCTTGTTTATTTCAAGGCGTACAGCATGAATATCGTCGTCGCATTGTTTCCCCTCGTTGCATTAATAGCGATGGGCTATATGCTTAAATACACACAGTTTGTTCAGGATGAATTTTGGGCAAATTCAGAAAAACTCAATTACTACGTTTTATTTCCTGTGCTGCTATTTTTGAATGTATCAGCCGTGCAATTGGATATGAACACTGTTTCACGAATGTTGACAGTACTGGTTGCGGGCACCTGTTTGATCAGCATCGTGTTGTGGGGGATCAAGCAGTTTATGCATATCCCCGTGCAGCGTTTTGGCGTGTATATCCAAAGTCATATTCGTTTTAATACCTATATTGGCTTGTCATTAATGGGGGCGCTGTTTGGCTCAGAAGGCATGCAAATGTTTGCCATGTTGATTGCTGTGGCTGTTCCTTTGGTGAATATCATTTCTGTCCTGTCTTTTTCCAATATCAGCGTTAAACAGCTTGGACAAACCTGTATTTCTATCGCGAAAAATCCGCTCATTCTAGGTTGTGTAGTCGGTGTTCTATTTAATTTATCAGGTCTCACCTTATTTAATGGTTTACCCGAGCTGCTAAAAATATTGGCGGCAATGAGTTTACCTTTGGGTTTATTGTCTGTGGGAGCGGCATTACAGTTTCAGCAAATGCGCGCCGATCTACGTCGTTTAAGTTTAAATACGATAGGGCGTCTCATGTTAATGCCATGTATTGCTTATCTATTGAGTACATGGATGGGTTTGACTGATTTTGAGCGGATGATTTTAGTGGTCTTTTTTGCTTTGCCGACGGCATCATCGTCTTATATTTTGACACGCTATTATCGGGGCGATTCACAACTGATGGCGGCGATTATTAGTGTACAAACCATTGGTTTTGGCTTGATGTTTCCATTGCTCATGTTGACCGTGCATTGATTATGATGATATTCAATAACGCCGATTTTAAATAAGATAAAAAAAGCCCGCATCATGCGGGCTTTTTTTTGTTACTCGAAATTAAGCAAATTTTGCCAATACTTCGAGGAAACCTGCGCTTTGACGTGGGTATTGAGCAATCACGTCATGAATACGCTGACCTTCAGGATTAGTTGCGTTCACATCACGGCCATCGGCAACGAATTGAGTCAAAAGACGCTCATAGTCATTTGGACGCATATGTTTGAAAGCATGGTAAAGCACGTGAAAGTCGCCATTCACTCCTTCAGGAGGAAGCTGAGTAAGGTAGGCAAATACACGCTCATCTGACCATTCTTCGTTGAACGTTGCTGGCTGAGATAATGCCATCGCAATCTCCTTGCTGGTTTAAAAATACAAAAAGGCAAAAATGAGTACGCAAGTAAAATGGTTTTATTCGTCATCTCTAAGTTAAGCGACTCATTTTATGGTTGGATCAAAAGTTATTTTTTATCCCGTTTACTCGAAGCAAAGCTTTTGATCTAACAAAGGAATAAAACTAATCCAGCCCACTCGAAGCAAAGCTTCTCATCTTGCGGCTGGGTAAAGCAGCGCTTTACTGATCCAGCCTCACATTTTGCCTTGATTCAATTTACTTGGCTAATCAGAATTCAGATTAACGTTCTTCAGGCAAATTGATATTCATTTCAAGCATTTCAATATTCGCTTCAGAACGAACAGACATTTGAATATGTTGCTCATCTACACCACGAACATAGCGGTTTACTACTTGCATGATTTCTTTTTTCATCATGTCAATCTTGTCTTGGCTAAGGCGTTTACCTAGACCATTTTCAGATGCCACGATGACTTTTAAACGGTCTTTTGCCGTTTGTGCGCTTGACGGTTTCTCGTCGCTGCTAAAAAGTTTGCTCCAGAATCCTGCCATGATTACGCTCCAAATAGACGTGCTAACCAACCCTTAGGTTTTACCGTAATATGACGGTAAGGGCGCTCTTCACCAAGGAAACGTGCAACAAGGTCATCATACGCTTGGCCAGCCGCTTCTTCTGTAAACAGAATCACTGGTTTACCTTCGTTTGATGCTTGTAGAACGCTTTTACATTCAGGAATAACACCTAAAGTCGGTACGCGTAAAATATCTTTTGAAATGTCATCAATCGTCAACATCTCTTGTTTATCCGCACGTTCTGGATTGAAACGTGTAATACAGAGATGCTTACGGATACGACCTTCGTTTTGTTCTACTTTTTTGGTTTTGCTGTCGAGCATACCAATAATACGGTCAGAGTCACGTACCGAAGAAATTTCTGGGTTCGTCACAATGATCGCTTCATCAGCATGATACATTGCTAAAATTGCACCACGTTCGATACCCGCAGGTGAGTCACAAATAATGTAATCGAACTCTTGAGAAAGTTCGTCCATCACACGTGCTACACCTTCATCTGTTAACGCGTCTTTATCACGTGTTTGAGATGCTGGCAAAATGTAGAGATTTTCAATATCTTTATCGCGAATAAGCGCTTGTTGTAATCGAGCTTCGTTATTCAATACGTTTACAAAGTCATATACAACGCGGCGTTCACAGCCCATGATCAAGTCAAGGTTACGTAAACCCACATCAAAGTCGATCACAACAGTTTTGTGGCCGCGAAGGGCTAAACCTGTTGCAAAAGATGCGCTTGTAGTTGTTTTACCTACGCCACCTTTACCTGATGTTACGACAACAATTTTCGCCACCGAATCCACTCCTGTTATGGTTTAAATCCCCTTTTTTAATTAGGGGTTTGGTGATTATTTATACATTAAAATTGCAAAGCTTCAAATACTAGCTCTTGCTGGTCATTCAAATAAATATGTACTGGCTGTTTGACCACATGAGGTGGAATGTCATCAGCGACACAGTAAGTCCCTGCAATTGAAACCAATTCAGCTTCTAATGAATGGCAGAAAATACGTGCAGCCGTGTTCCCACCAGCTCCGGCAATGACTCTACCACGAGCACTACCATAAATATGTATATTTCCTGAAGCAATTACTTCTGAACCGCTATTAATACCAGCATTAATAATGATATCGCCATGGTCTTGGACTAAACATTGACCTGTACGCAAGATTTCATTGTGATACGACGTAGCATGACGAATGGTCGGTACTTCGACTGCAGCAATTTTATCTTCGGTTTTTTCTTCTGCAGGCGCGGGTTCTTCAACCACTTGTTCGCGTGTCGGTTTAACTTGTTGTAGTTTGCGATCCGCAGGAACTACGGGAAATTGGATAGCACGTGCTTGGTCCGATAGCGGACCTTCAGTGACACCAATCGGTTGAATTTCAATACTAATAAGTAGTTGAATCAGTGCAATTAGTTCTTGATCAACCGTACTTTCAATCACGGCTAATGTTCCGGGTGGAAAAGCCTTTTGGAACATTGGAGTAAGTTGCTGGCGGATCGCATCATGATCATTGGTATCGAGGTGAATGCGAATCGCATTGACCATTTTGCCTTTTATCCGTATATCAGCCATATTGAATCCTTGAGACTTCTAACTATTACTTTTGTGCCGAAGTAGTTATGTTGTAAATAGAGCAAATCCTAGAACAATTTGCATGAATACTCTAGCGGAGTTCGCAATTATTTTTGACTGAGTGTTTATTCTGTAGCTTGGTCCTGTTCCTGCATAATCTGCTGCCACTGTTTTACTTTCACTTGCTTACGAATGGCTTCTAGACTTTCAAAAACCGCAGAGCGAACCAACTCATCCAGCTGGGCATTATTTTCGATTTCAATACGGCTAACACGCTGTGAAATGTCTAAATATAGATTGGGTTTTTGAGCCGTAGATGTATTGGGATAAGCCAATGGGGAAATTAAACCTTGGGTAATATTTTCACCCAAACGTTGCCCGATACTTTGAATCTGCTGTTCAATGCGGCTGCCAACGATTGGCACTAAGCGCAATAGCTGCGTGAGCTCGGGGGTATCTTCAATGGCCTGACTGACGATTTGTCCGACATTTTTGGCGATCAATTCACGTTCAGTACGTAGCTCTTTGCTTAAATTTTCTTGCAAAATCTCAGCTAAAACTTGGGTGAACATCTCGCGGTGATGCTGCACAAGATTACTAATTAGGTCTTTATGGGTTGTACTGGTATTGAGCTCATGCTTAACACCATCTAACACGGTAAGTACTACTCGATCAGACAGTTCTTCCATCACCACACGATAATAAAACAAAGCTTTCTTTTGCCATGCCGATGGCACGATCTGATAACCCATTTCATACAGTCGATAGGCAATCACGCCCGCGCGAAATAAACGCAGGAAACGTAAATGCGGCACAATAGCTAAAATTTCGTACCAATGTATAAACGGGAAGAAGAACCAGCGCTGATGGTGCTTGTTGATGATGGCAATCGCCCAACGCACCAACAGTTCTACAATCAAAAAGATAATGAACCACGCTTCGGTGGTAATCACCCACGGATGCAAATGTTCACGGTAAAAACTCAGCACATCGGGCAGGTGGATACTGTTAAAGAACCAACTGCCAAGATTGCTCATGAGGAAAAAGTTCATGCATAGGCAGAACAAGTTAAAAACAATAATAAACACCATGAAAATGTCATAAATCAAAAACAGTTTGAATGACCAACTGTTTGGATTGACATGATGATATTTAGATTTCTTGTTTTGCGGCATGCTGTTCTGCGACATAAAAACTTCTTCTTAATTATTCAGTAACTGAGTATTTAGCTTTCATACGAGTAATGAGTTGGTCTTTCTCTGTCCACAGCTCATCCACCCAATGCTGAAATTTTTCACGGAACTCTACGTCATCTTCATAGTTGCCGCCATGCACCCACGTTGGAATTTCAATTTTACGTAAATCCACGGCTATGCGTGGAACTTCACCGAGCCAAAATTCGCCATAACCCGGCGCACCATTTGGATAGACGATGGTCATATCCACGAGGGCATCAACTTGATCCCCTAAAATATTGAGTGCCAGTGCTAAACCACCTGCTTTCGGCTTTAGAAGGTTTTGATACGGCGACTGCTGCTGCGCATGTTTTTCAGGTGTAAAGCGAGTGCCTTCCAAATAGTTCAGCAGGGTAAAAGGCTGGCTCAATAACTGTTCACAAGATTTACGCGCTTCTTCCATATCTCGATATTTAAGTTCAGGATTTTTCGCGATTTGTTCTTTGCTATGACGTTTCATCATTGGAAAGCCTAAAATTTTAAAAGCTTGTCCCACAAATGGAATGAAAATGAGCTCCCATTTGGTAAAGAAACGTGTCAGTGGCATACGGGTTAAACCAAAATATTGGTTAACTGTTGTATCGACCCAACTCTGATGGTTACAGGTCATGAGATAACGACCCTGCAAATTTAAATCGAGGTCTTCATCGATGGTGATATCCCATTTTGTGTTGGGTAAAACGTGATCAATTAACCAGTTATTGACCGTGAGCCAACTGTTGGTAATTTTTATGTTGGTTTCATCAACCTTTTTTGATTTTTTAAAGAGTTTGGTTAGACCAAGGGCTAGTACAGGAGGACCATGGAAAAAAGTACTGCCTGTCATAACTGAACCGACGGTAAGTCCTTTGCTAATTTTTTTTAGTGTCGGTTGCTTATTTGTTTGAGATGACATATAAAAAGTCCTAGCGGAAATTGTCCAAATAATGATTGATTCTAATAAATATAGTTCGAGTTGATTAAATAAAAAAGGGCATCTGCAGAACTGTGAAGAAATTGTGATGGAATTAACAAATAAATCTCGTATTCATATTACAAATTGTAACTAAACGTTTTATTATTAACAAAAAATCAATGGTTCAGCCATTTGTTTTACTTCATCATTTCAACCATACAACAAAACACAAAGAAGGAGGCATGCAATGCGTGCACTAGTAATTTCGGCAGTAGTTGGGGCAATGGCACTTACTGGTTGTCAAAACATGGAATATGACAAAGCAGCAATCGGTACTGGTCTAGGTGCTCTTTTAGGCGCTGGTATTGCTTATTCTAATGCTGATAAAGACAAAATGGGTCAAGCAGCTGCAATTGGTGCTGTAGTTGGTGGTGGTGCAGGTCTTCTTCTTGATAAGAAAGAACAACGTCTTAAACAAGAATTGGCTGGTACTGGTGTTGACGTAGGTCGTAATCCAGATGGTTCGATCAACCTTGTTATGCCATCAGTAACTTTCGCAACTAACTCTTCAACTATTCAATCTCAGTTCCAATCTGCGTTGAATGACGTTGCTAAAGTATTGCGTGAAGACGGTACTGCAAACAAACTTGCAATCGTTGTACACGGTCACACAGATAACACAGGTTCTGATGCGATCAACAACCCACTTTCTCAAAACCGTGCAAACTCAGTGAAAAACTACCTAGCGTCTCAAGGTATTTCTTCAACTCGTATTACTGCACGTGGTTACGGTTCAACTTCTCCAGTAGCGGATAACTCAACTGCTGCAGGTCGTGAACAAAACCGTCGCGTAGAAATCTCAGTTTACGAAACTAAATAAGTTTTAGTTCGAAACGAAAGGCCACCCTCGGGTGGCTTTTTTTATGGCATTTTTAATGACCGATAAAATACATTTTGCATTAGGCAAGATCGTTTCAGATGACTATAATCATCCTCGAATTAATAAGAGGAAAGACTATGTCACTGGCAAGTCAGTTGAACGACAAGCAACTTGAAGCAATGAAATACACTCAAGGACCCTTGTTAGTACTTGCAGGGGCAGGTTCAGGCAAAACATCGGTGATTACCCGTAAAATTGCCTATCTGGTGAAGCATTGTGGTATTCCTGCGCACCGTATCACCGCGATGACCTTTACCAATAAGGCCGCGCGAGAAATGAAAGAGCGTGTGACAAAGCTGATGAGCCGTGAAGAGGCAAAAGGGCTGTCGGTTTCTACCTTCCATAACTTCGGGCTGAATATGCTCCGTTTGGAATTAAAAAATACACCACTGAAAAATAACTTTTCAATTTTAGATGCAGATGACTGCAAACGCATTTTGATGGACTTAATGCATCGTGACAATTTATCCGGTGCAGAAAGTAAAGAGCTGATTGCCAAAGCCATGAAAATGATTTCAGATTGGAAAAACGATCTGATTCCACCTGAGCAAGCGCACACCACCTGTGAAACAGCAGAAGATGTTCAGTTTGCACATCTGTATCAACTGTATGAGCGTAATTTACGTGCCTACAATGCTGTGGATTTTGATGATTTGATTGTCATGCCGACGCGCTTATTACAAGAAAATGCAGAAGTGCGTGATCGTTGGCAGAATCGAATCCGCTATTTATTGGTCGACGAATATCAAGATACCAACACCGCGCAATATATTTTGGTGAAATTGCTTGTGGGTGTCATGGGGCAGTTCACCGCGGTAGGTGATGATGACCAATCGATTTATGCATGGCGTGGTGCTAAGCCTGAGAACATGGCTTTATTGAACGAAGATTTCCGTAATCTGAAAGTCATTAAGCTTGAGCAAAACTATCGCTCGACCAGTCGGATCTTAAAAGCAGCAAATACCGTTATTGGCAATAACCCACATATTTTCGATAAAAAGCTCTGGTCAGATAAAGGCCACGGTGAAGTGATCCGCGTGATTACTTGTCGTAATGACGATGATGAATCAGAACGCGTCGTAAAAGACTTGATCACGCATAAGCTGATGAACGGTAAAAACTGGAAAGACTACGCCATTTTATATCGTGGTAATTTCCAAGCGCGCGCTCTTGAGACACAGCTCCGCCAAATGCAGATCCCGTATAAATTATCGGGTGGTCAGTCTTTCTTCGCTCGTGCTGAAATTAAGGACTTGATGAGCTACTTGCGTCTGATCATTAACCCTGAAGATGACAGCGCATTCTTACGAATTATCAATACGCCAAAACGTGCGATTGGTCCTGTGACTTTGGAAAAGCTTGGTCTATTTGCGCAGGAAAGTAATTTATCTTTGCTCAGTGCAGCAGGGGATCAGCGCTTGAGCATGGCGATTCCGAAAAAAGCCACAACCCAATTGGCCGAATTTGCGGACTTTATTTCGACCTTTACCCGTGAATTATTAGAAGATGATGAGCCTGTTCCCATTATTCGTCGCATGATGATTGAAGCAGGTTATATCGACTATGTGAAAGAGTCTGCAGCGACACCTGCGCAGGAAAAAACCAAGCTGGATAATATTGAAGTGCTATATAGCAGTATTCAAAGTTTGATTAACCGTGCAGAAGATGTAGATGAAAAGAACATTGAAAGTGTGATTCGTAAGATGGTGCTGCTCGATATGTTAGAACAGCAACAAGAAGAAGAAGACACCGATAAAGTCAATTTGTTAACACTTCATGCGTCGAAAGGTCTGGAATTTCCATTCGTTTATTTGATTGGTCTGGAAGAAGAAATTCTACCGCATAAGAACTCTATCGCTGCCGACACCGTAGAGGAAGAACGACGTCTGATGTACGTGGGAATTACTCGTGCACGCCAAGGTTTAACTATGACTTTGGCAGAGCAGCGTAAAGCCGGTGGTCAAATGCGACAAATGACACCAAGTCGCTTCTTGGACGAACTACCACAAGATGAATTGGAGTGGTTAGGACGCAAGAAAAAGCTGGCAGGGGATATCGATCCTAAACAGCAAGCACAGCATTATTTAGAAAATTTACGCGTGCTGATTAAGCGTTAAAGCTTAATGCGTAGAATATATTATTTATTTTTTGAAATTCGTTTTATTGAAACAGGAATGAACTATGAAAGTTCAAGTTAAAGTTCTCGACACACGTTTAGGTACGGAATGGCCAATGCCAACTTATGCAACAGCAGGTTCGGCAGGCCTTGATCTACGTGCATGTGTAGAAGAAACCACCGTGATTGAACCGGGTCAAACTGTTCTGGTAAAAACAGGTCTATCTATTTATATCGAAGATACGCAGTATGCAGGTTTAATTCTGCCACGTTCAGGCTTAGGTCATAAACACGGCATCGTGTTGGGTAACTTGGTCGGTTTGATTGATTCAGATTACCAAGGTGAATTGATGGTGTCTGTTTGGAACCGTAGCCAAACGGCATTCAGCCTAGAGCCGGGTGAGCGTTTAGCACAATATGTTTTAGTGCCAGTTGTACAAGCTCAGTTTGATATTGTGGATGAGTTTGAAGCCACTGAACGTGGTGCAGGCGGTTTTGGTCATACAGGTAAAAACTAATCAGCGCTAAACATATTGCTGCAGTGCGTTGACAAGTAACATGCCTGCAATCAAGTAGCTAATAAAAAACCATCCTCGTGATGGTTTTTTATTTAAATTTTAAATTTATTCATAATATCTATAGGACTTACGCACTATTATTTAAAGATTCTCTGTGGTAGCAGATGATTTTTATCGAGAATAAAGTCATCAATGAAGCTTTTGATAATTGGTCTAAATAATTTCTTCTGCCAACGATATACATTT
>NZ_VPDB01000024.1:0-48033 GCF_013417925.1 Acinetobacter sp. YH12218 | reverse complement strand
ACTGAGGATCAGAAAGCTTGTTTGAATCGATGTATTTCATCCGCAGATTATGCACGAATGCTAAGAAATCCGGAGTGCAAATATTAACCAAAAAGAAGATCGTTTTTTGATTTATGAAAGAGATCTATTGTAATCAATAAAATTGGGAATAATTCTTATTATAAATATCACATATTTTGCATTATGTAATTTAAATTAAATTCAATAACTTAATATTAATTTTATAATTAAGATTTATTATCACTTCACTCAATATTGAAACACCCTATTAAGTGAAGTGATTAATTCCATTAAAACTGAATTTATAATTATTCTCAGTTAGTGTTTATAGTAAATATCAGCATCATTTTCTTCACCACCAGACTGACCGTCCGCACCAAATGAATAAAGATCATAAGGACGGCCTTCAGAACCGGGAATCACATATTGAATGTCATTGTCCCAACTGTCTTTTGGATAGCCACCTTTGATGTAGCCACCTGGCAACCAGTTTTTAGCAGACTCAGGTTTAGTGACCAAAGCATTTAATCCGCCGTCTTGCATTGAAGGGAATTTACCATTGTCCATTTTGTATTGATCTAATGAGCCAGCGACACTTTTTAAAGTAATCGCCGTAGTATCGACTTTGGCTTTTTCACCACGGCCCATCACGTTCGGTACAATCAGCGCTGCCAAAACACCTAAAATGACAATGACCACCATCACTTCAATTAAAGTAAAACCTTGTTGCTTCATATTTTTTGTCTTCACTTGCATGTTACAAATCTCTGTTCACATCATTGTTCGAATGTCTTAAATCATATTATTCATATTCACGATTGGCAGCATCACAGCAATCACGATCACCAGTACAATGCTCGCCATAAATACCAACATCAGAGGTTCAAGCAACGCCAATAAAGTTGAAATTAAAGTCGTCACTTCTCGGTCTTGCATCGTCGACGCACGTTCGAGCATCCGATCTAATTCGCCTGAACTTTCACCACTTTTGATCATTTGTACCATCATCGGTGGGAAATAACCACTTCGCTCAAGCTGTGTTGCTAAATTACCACCTTCTGTTACTTTCTCTGCCGCAAGGTTGACCGAATCTCGAATCACCCAATTATTACTGACCGCTGCGCCAATTTTTAAAGCATCGACCAAAGGCACGCCAGACTTGGTTAAAATCGACAAGGTACTGGCAAAACGAGCGGCATTAATGCCTTTAGACAGTTTGGAAAATAACGGTAATTTCAAGGTCAATCGGTCAAAGGCATAATGTCCCGCCGCTGTTCTGAGGAATCGAACCAAGAGAAAAATCGAAACTACGCTACCGACCAATAAAAATGGCCAGGCCATTCGAATAAAATCACTGGCTTTCATTAAAGCGACCGTTATCCACGGCAAGGCATCTTTGCTTTGGTCAAAGGTTTTGACAATATCTGGGACCACATAGGTCATGAGTCCCATCACAATACCGAAAGACATTAACATCAGGATGATGGGATAAATCATCGCACCCTGCACTTTTTTTTGCATGGCGAAGCGGTTTTCGGTGTAATCAGCAAGTTGGTCGAGAATGAGATCGAGATGACCTGAACGCTCACCTGCTGCAATCGTGGCAATATACAGTTCAGGAAAGCGTCCCGCTTGTTGTAGTGCGTTGGCTAAAGAATGTCCTTCCAAAACTTTAGAACGCACCGACATCAACAGGTTTTGCACATGGGCTTTTTCGTTTTGTTTTCCCACAGCACGAATCGCTTCTTCTAATGGTATTGCAGCGGCAACCAAAACTGAAAGTTGGCGAGTCAATAAAGCCAAGTCATAGGCATTCAGCCCTTTTTGAAACCAGCGCTGCTGCGCGTGTTTGTCTTTTTGCTCTATCGGATCGACAGCAACTGGAATGAGTGACTGATCTCTGAGCTGTTGACGAATTTGACGCGCAGAATCACCCTCAAGTACACCCTTCTGCTGCTTCCCTGAAGCGTCTATGGCAGTAAACTGATATGCAGGCATTGTAATGCTCTAATTTTCCAAAATTTCTATCAGCGCAGTTGCGTCTGACCATCAAAATCATTCATATTCTTAGATATAAAATATGAGCTCACTCTAACACAACTCCTTTACGATCACGACGAAATTTAATCAGGAACTTATCCACGTTTTATGGCAAATTCAGCGAGCATTGCAACACCTATTTACCGCGTTCGAGTCGCCGTTCCGGTATATTTATACGACTGCTTCGATTACAGCTTAAACCAAGAGCAATACCAACAAGCTGAAGTAGGTGCACGCGTTGCTGTATCTTTTGGTCGGCAAAATTTGACCGGTATCATCGTGGAAAAAATTGCTCCCGATGCACCACTCGATTCAAGCTTTAAACTCAAGGCCATTACCGAACTTCTTGATGATCGTGCCATTTTAGATGAGAAAGTTTTAAATTTATTGACATGGTCTGCACAGTATTACCAATTTCCGATTGGTGAAGTGATGCAAAGTGCCCTTCCGACGCTGTTACGCCAAGGAAAGCCCTATAATTTATTGGCACGGACATGGAATCTGATTGACCATAATGCTGAAGCCAAAATTAAACGTTCAGAGCGTCAACAAGAGGCGTATAAAATACTAAAATTACATCCCACAGGCACAGGTGAAAATCTTTTAAATTTGTCAGGTGTGGAAACCGCGACACTCAAAGCATTAGAGAAAAAAGGCATCTGCCAATGTGTCTTGGCGGAACAGGACTTTAGCCCAATGCCCATAAGCATGGCGCAAATGCCGCTCACAGCGAATCCGGAGCAAAAGAAAGCCATTGATCGGGTGTTAAAAGCGCGGAATCAATATCAGGCATTTTTACTTGATGGTCTGACCGGCAGCGGTAAAACCGAAGTCTATTTACAAATCATGCAAGAGGTTCTTAAGCAAGGCAAACAGGTCTTGGTTTTGGTACCTGAAATTGGACTCACCCCACAGACCATTAGCCGTTTCCAATCACGTTTTCATTGCAATATTGCCCTACTACATTCGGGGTTGAACGATTCAAAACGTATGCAAGCTTGGCAAGCGGCGCAAACGGGCAAGGCGTCTATTATCTTAGGCACGCGTTCTGCGATTTATACCCCACTGCCGAATCTAGGTTTAATTGTGATTGATGAAGAGCATGATCTGTCCTTTAAACAACAAGAAGGCTTTCGCTATCACGCTCGGGATGTCGCACTTTACCGTGGGCATCTGGAACAATGCCCTGTAATTTTAGGTTCTGCCACGCCTAGTATCGAGTGTTATGCACTGGCGAAACAAGGCAAAATGACCGTACTGGAATTGAACCAACGTGCGGGCACCGCAGTCATGCCGAAAATGCACATCCTTGATTTGAAAGTGGCACAGAAACAGCATGGAATCAGCCAATTATTAATTGGTGAAATCCGTAAGCGCCTTGAAAAAAAAGAACAGGTGTTAGTGTTTTTAAACCGTCGCGGATATGCCCCAGTTTTAATTTGTGAAAGCTGTGCATGGCAGGCCAAATGTCCGCACTGTGATGCCAATTTCACGGTACACCGCACACCCTATCAACACCTACATTGTCACCACTGCGGCACCATTCACCGTATGCCAGAGCATTGTCCACAGTGTAATCACCAAGAACTGAAATCCGTGGGTATGGGTACAGCGAAGGTTGAAGAAAGCCTAAATGAGCTATTTCCGCAGCATGACGTTATACGGGTCGATCGTGATTCCACCAGTCGGGTCGGCAGTTGGCAAAAAATCTATGACAAAATTCAAAAAAGTGAACCTGCCATTTTACTCGGTACGCAAATGCTGGCCAAAGGTCATCATTTTCCTTACGTCACCTTGGTGGCGATTTTAGATATCGATTCAGGTCTGCTGAGTGTGGACTTCCGTGCCATCGAGCGTACTGCACAGCTCATTGTACAAGTCACTGGGCGTGCCGGCCGTGGTGAACGTAAAGGCGATGTGTTTTTACAAACCCTAAGACCCGACCATCCGCTTTTGAATATTTTGGTCAATGAGAACTATCGAAAATTTGCCAAAGAAACCATGAAAGAACGGGAAATGGCACAAATGCCACCGTTTCGCTATGCCGCATTGGTACGCTGTGAGTCAAAAAACCAAGAACTCAATACTGAATTTTTACAGCAACATGCCCAATTACTGCGTCAGGACTCTGCTGGAATTATTGATATTTGGGGGCCGATTCCTGCCCCGATGGAGCGCAAAGCAGGGCGTTACCAATCCCACATGGTTTTACTGTCTACAGATCGTGCGCGCTTACATTATTATCTGCGTTATTGGTGGCAAAACATCTTGCATAACAAGCCATCAAATATGAAATTGAGCCTCGATATAGACCCACAGGAACTCAGTTAAACGCGTACAATTCAGTCTGAAAATATCAGTCATACTGAATTGCAACTTTCGACCAAAAACACAACTCTAGGACGAGTAAATGTCACTACTGTTACAGATCACAATTTTCCTTGGCGCATCCTTATTGCTTGTCCCTTTGCTCAAGCGCTTTGGTATTGCAACGGTATTGGGATATCTGTTCACTGGTATTTTGCTCGGCCCCGATGTCTTTAACATTGCCAGTGATCCCCAAGCGATCCAAGATCTCGCTGAGTTTGGCGTGATTTTGCTGATGTTCCTGATCGGCCTCGAACTCCGCCCACAGCGTCTATGGAGTATGCGTAGTTCTATTTTCGGCATGGGTAGTTTACAAGTTGGTCTGACCGGTCTTGTTTTAGCGCTAGGCAGTTTTTTTGCCTTACAACAAGGCATTGCAGCCAGTATCGTTATCGGTTTCGCTCTCGCTCTTTCTTCTACTGCCTTTGTCTTGCAGATGCTGAGTGAAAAACAGCAATTAAACACCACCTATGGGCAACAATCCTTTTCGATTTTGCTGTTTCAAGATATGGCTGCAATTCCGCTGATTGCAGTCATCCCCCTGCTCGCAGGGACAGAATCATCACATCACGGAATCGCCTATTTCGCTGCCATCATTGCGACTTTTTCAGGCTTATTTTTATTTAGTCGATACTTAATGCGGCCTTTTTTCCGCTTCGTCGCGAAAAGTGGCGCGCATGAACTGATCACTGCTGTTGGCTTATTTATTGTGCTGGGTGTCGTGGTGTTGATGGATGTACTGGGCATCAGTACCACACTCGGAGCATTTCTGACCGGCGTGCTATTGGCAGACTCGGAATTCCGCCATGAACTCGAAGCCAGTATTGCTCCGTTTAAAGGGCTTTTACTTGGTTTGTTCTTTATGACCGTGGGCATGACCACAGAACTGTCGTTGTTTGTTGAAATGCCATGGTTCATTATCGGTGGTGCATTGGCACTGATGCTCATCAAAATGGCGTCACTTACGGCGATTGCGCGTTATCTTAAAAATTCATGGCGCAACAGTATTTTACTGGCGACCTGTTTGGCTCAAGGCGGTGAATTTGCCTTTGTGGTCTTTAGTGTGGCGAAAAGTGAAAATGTCGTACAGCAAGCCATTTTGGAGCCATTAACCCTCATCGTCACTTTGTCGATGGTGTTGACCCCTATGTTGTACTGGTTAATACAATCACAAATTTTGCCACGTTTTAATCCAAAAACCATCCCCGAATATGACGACATTCCGGATGAACATAATCCTGTGATTATTGCGGGCTTTGGACGTTTTGGACAAATCATTGCTCGTGTGGCGCATTTACAGCATTTGTCTTTTACCGCCATTGATAGCAACTTAGACAAAGTCGATTTCGTACGTAATTATGGTGGTCATCTGTATTATGGCGATGCCACACAACCAGATATTTTACGCGCTGCGGGCATTGAACATGCCAAAGTGTTCGTCCTTGCTATAGATGATATTGAAGACTCGATGAACGTGGCGCGTCATATTCGCCTGAATTACCCTCAGTTAAAATTATTGGTCCGTGCGCGTGACCGTCATCAGGTGCATCTGCTGCGTGATTTGGGGATTGAGCATATTTGGCGTGAAACCTATTTATCGTCTTTAGGAATGGCCTATCACATGCTGTGCGACTTAGGCATCAGCGATGAAGATGCCTATAAAAGTATCGAATTGTTCCGTGATTATGATGAAAAACTGCTGACTCAACAGCAGCAAATCTATACCGATGAACAAAAAATTTATGAAACGCATCGTAACGCTTTAGCTGAACTGGAACATTTGTTTGAAAGCGATGCGCAAGCCCGTGAAAAACCTACAGGTGTTGATTTACAACGCAGCTTACAACGTCATCGTATTGATGTCACAAGAGATGATAATGAATGACTTGTGTTTTACAATATCGTCACCATTAAAGCAGGGTTATGGAGAATTTTATGTCAGATTTACGCCAACGCTTTTTTATTGAAGATAGCCCTGTTCGTGGAGAAGTGGTTCATCTTGAAGAAGCCCTACAAACGATTCTTGCACAGCGTGACTATGCACCTGCTGTACAAATTCTCTTGGGTGAAATGCTCAGCGCGACTGCCTTGTTGGCCAGCACCTTAAAAATTAAAGGTCGTATTAGCTTACAAATTCAGGCTGCAGGCACTTTTAAATGGGCAATGGCGGAATGTAATCATCTCGGTGAAGTTCGCGCACTTGCAGATTATGAAGAAGACCCGCACTTTCAAACCGCTGAAGACAGCAGCACGGTACTGAAAGCCTTGGTAAACCCAGTACTTTTCATTAATATCGAGCCTGAATTTGGTGAGCGTTATCAAGGGATTGTACCTTTAGACAAACCGACTTTAGCGGGTTGCTTGATGCAATATTATGATCTATCTGCACAGATCCCAACACGCATCGTCTTAGCAAGCAGCAACAGCCGTTCAGGTGGTTTACTGATCCAGTTATTACCTCGGAATAGCGAAGAAGAACAACGCCGAGTTGATGAAGATCTATGGCCACGTTTAACCATGCTGACCGAGACATTAAAAGCAGAAGAGTTAACGTCTTTATCTGCAAACGAAATTTTATATCGTTTATATAACGAAGAAGAAGTTCGTCTACCTGAAACTGAAGCCTTAAAATTTGGCTGCACATGTTCAAAAGAACGCTGTGCGACAGCACTTGAACAAATTGGTGTTGCTGCAGTTCGTGAAACCTTAGAGTTTCAAAACCCAATTGAAATGGACTGCCAATTCTGTAATACAAAATATACCTTTACGGCAGAAGAAGCTTTATCCCTTTTTGGTCAACACCTTAGCTAAATCATTGCATGATTAAAAGCCTAAATCTAAGCATCCTTCGGGGTGCTTTTTTATTGTCCCGATAAAATTTAGACCTACTACTTTCTTGCGCTTAGTCGAATGGGTTCGAACTATAAAGCATCAACATGATCAGCTGTATTTGCGATCAATTTTTTTTCGAGTAGAATCGCGCCAGAAATATCGCGCCAGAAATAAAGTCAAAAAAACCAACAAAGCTTTATTTTTAATTGAAAAATAATGTAAAAAAAACTGGATAAATTATGAAACTCAAAACACTCGCTATTGCTTTAGCCATGTTCTACTTTGGCCCAATGACAGCACATGCAGCAGACCTCGTCGGGACATGGAAAACCATAGATGATAAAACAGGCTATGCTCGTGCTGAAGTCCAAATCACTAAATTAAAAGACGGCAGCTATAGCGGTAAAATCACCAAAGTGCATGCCATCCCCAACCGCCCTGTCACCACGATTTGTGAAAAATGCGAAGGTAAACTCAAAAATGCACCCTTAATTGGTTTACCGATATTCTCTGGCTTTAAACATAATGCAAAAGAGAATGCGTACACCGATGGCAAGGTGATCGACCCACTTTCAGGCAATACTTATCAAGGTAAAGGGCAATTGAATGCGCGCGGCAATGTCCTGACACTTCGAGGTTATGTTGGAACCACGCTTCTCGGCCGGACGGTATCTTGGATCCGCGTCAACTAAAGTCGCCATTTGGCTTTCATTGGCATGATGAACTCAACTCCAGACGAGTTCATCATGCCGATAATAATCTACTTTGAGATGAATTCCGACTATTTTACTAGTGCGTAGACGTTCAGCATAAACCTCATTTAGCGCCAACTCGTTCATGTTTTGGCTCAAAATATAAATACCAATTCTTAAAAAATCACTAGAATATTCATATTATTTCAGGCTACATTAAAACCATAATATTTTTATGCCTTTAAGTTTTAGGCATCCGCTTTTTGTGTAATGTGGGTAATTGTATGGCTGTTAAATTCCTCCCTTCTATCCTGTTCGGCATGTTCTCCATCTGCAGTTTATCCTCTGCTTTTGCAGCGATTGACCCCTTAGTGGGGACATGGAAAACCATTGATGATCGAACAGGATATTCCCTTGCCGATGTGGTGATTCGTAAAGATAAGCATGACCTGTATTCGGCCACCATTATCCAAAGCCGAAGCGTACCCGGAACAGCAAATGTTTCGACATGCACGCAATGCACCGGTGCTCAGAAAAATAAACCCATGGTCGGTTTAACCACTTTAAGCGGCCTAAGCGCTGATCCAGAAAAGCCCAATGAATTTGTGGGTGGAGTGATGCTCGATCCCAAATCAGGCAAGCACTACAATGCACGCGCTCGTTTGATGAATAATGGCAAGCATTTGATCATCAATGGTCGTACTGAAGGCTCTGCAATTGGACGCAATGTCACTTGGGTCAAAAACTAAGCACGAGGCCTTTAAATCATTAAAGGCCTTTTTTAACTTAAAAATTAGAGTAAAAACTCCATATTAAAGCAGTGTTTTAAAAAAATCTGCCAAATACATCACAAACCATCACATTGATTTTGTAGGGCTTTATATATAAATTAGGCAACTTACTCTAAAAACACAATTCTGAATTTTCAGGGGATGAAATGAAAAAAATATATCAACAATTATTTGCCGGAATAGTACTTAGCACTTTGTCAGGATTGTCAATCGCTGCGGAAACCGATCCGCTAGTGGGTAAGTGGAAAACTGTCGATGACCGCACCGGATATTCACGTGCAGACGTTGAAATTCGCAAAAAAGCCGATGGAAGCTATGAAGGCATCATTGTCACCACACGCAATGTCCCTGGCACTGAAAAAATGGGCGTCTGCTCGAACTGCCCAGGTGAATTGAAAAATAAACCTTTTATCGGCTTGCCATTTATTTGGGACTTTAAACAAGATCCAAAAAATCCACGTGAATTCCAAAACGGTAAAGTTCTGGACCCGATTGGTGGAAAAATCTATAAAGGCAAAGCAAGACTTAGTGCTTCAGGAAAACATTTAACTATACGTGGGTATGTTGGTGTATCTGTGATTGGTCGTAGTGTCACTTGGATAAAATATTAATTTTAAATGTGTTTTTAAAAGCCTCCTCGTGAGGCTTTTTTATTGTCATGTTTTGAAACAATATGCTGCAGTTTGCCCCTATGACAGTTTGATGAACCCTTCTATATTGATTAAAACATGATTAATATTTATACAGAGAGTATGCCAGACAATCACTATCAAACTTTAGGGATCGCCCGAGATGCTTCGGCAGATCAAATTAAAAAAGCCTATCGAAAATTGGCGCGTAAATATCACCCTGACGTCAGCAAAGAAGCTGATGCCGAAACGCGTATGCAAGCGATTAATGTTGCATACGACACTTTAAGTGATGCCGAAAAGAAAAAACAATACGATTTTGAACTCGATCATCCTCAAGGATTTGCTGGGTTTAATGCTGGCAACCAAGGTGGTTTTGACCAATCTCAGTTTTATCGCCAATCGACGAGTGATGGTCAGCATGCGGACTTTAGTGGATTTGAAGACTTGTTTGGTCGTTTTGGGCAAGGCTTTGGTGGCGGTGACTATCAGTATCAACGTGCAAACCGCCAAACCAAGAGCTTCCGTGGTGAAGACCAACACGCCAGTTTAGAAGTGGATTTAGAAATCGCATTTCATGGTGCAACGCAGAATATCACCTTGCAGATTCCGAGCTTAAATGCCCATGGTGAGCCTGAAGTTCAACGTAAAACCCTACAAGTCAAAATTCCTGCAGGCATGAAATCAGGTCAACAAATTCGACTCTCGGGCCAAGGGCAAGCTGGCTATAACGGTGGAGCTGCTGGTAATTTATACATTGAAATTTTGTATAAACAAACCGAGCAAACCCGTGTAGAAGGTGCTGATATTTTCCAACAACTGAATATCAGTCCTTGGGAAGCAGCATTGGGTCAAAAAATTGCATTTACCAGTCCTGATGGCAAAACATTAGAGCTACAGATTCCTAAAAATGCGCGTACTGGACAGCAGCTACGATTAAAGGACAAAGGGATACCAAACAAAACACCCGGACAGCTTTACCTGGTTTTAAATATAGTGATACCAGCTGCACAAACAGAACAAGAGCAACAAGCTTATGCGGCTTTTGCTCAAGCTTTTCCGTCATTTAATCCACGACAGTCTTAAGGAGAGCACCATGACAACAATTCATTATCGTGAAATTGTCTGTGACGGATGTAAACAGACTGAAATCGTAGACGAAAAAAGTAGTTTTGATCTACAACACTTTGCCTCTGCCTGTGGGCAAAGTCCAGAATGGGTTCTGCAACTACTCGAATACGATATTCTGCCTAGCCGTTCAGAAGACAGGATTCATCAATTTTTTGGCGATGATATATCTCGCGCACGGCGTGCCTATCGGCTTCAACGAGATTTCGATGCCAGTTTTACTGCGGTCGCCATGATGCTCGACCTGATTGATGAAGTCCAACAACTACGTCGCCAAGTGAAACACCAACAGCTTCATTCGCACTAAATGTATTCGTGAACGCTCTGTCCTGCAGGGCGTTTTTCTTTTTTCTTGTAGAGGAAATGATCGACAACCATGAAAACACGAGATTGCAATAAAAAAGTCAAAAACATGTTTCCTGAGTACCGTGATTTGGTCACTCAGTTACGTGATGAAAATCCGCATTTTGCGCGGATCTTTGAAGAACATGATGAGTTGGATCGCGAAATCATTCAATTGGAATTAGATCCTGTTAATCACTACAACACGGATATTGAGACCATTAAGCGTAAGAAATTAAAGCTAAAAGATGAAATTTATCGCTTACTGAAAAGTAATGAAAATGATGATATATCTTGAGATATCGACTCGTATAGGGGAATTTTCATGATGCATGTCGTTCGCAGTACAACCCACGAGGCTAAGCAATTGAATTGCTAAGACCATAAGGATCGGTCAAATCGCGTTGTACTGCAGATTCTTTAAAAAACAAAATGTAAAAACAATAAAATCATGACAAAGGATTCATCATGCACATGCATCATGTCCTATTGGGTGGCATTACTCAGTTTCAGTAGTCTATTACATGCCAGTGATAAACGAGTATTTGAAAAACCATGGATGACCAAACAGGATATTCACGCGGTGATGTGACCATCGTCAAAAATGCCGACGGGACGTATAGTGGAACACTTACTGCAATACGCCCAATGCCGTACAAGCCCTTGGTCGAAGTGTGCTTAAAACGCAAAGGCAAACTCAAATATGCACCCTTGGTGAGTCTCGAAGTTATCAAAGGATTTAAAGCAGACCCATCCATCAGAGAAGCTAACGCGAACTATTTGAGTTTCGTCAGCTTCTCAATTTCTTTCATAGTTTTAACCGTACCTTTGACTGTGCCCTTCACCGTTTGTTTAATTGGTTCATAATCCATAAACCAAAACAAATTCATGTGTTGATCGCCATGTTGCTGTGCCAGCATATCAATCACACTTTTTTCGCCACGCCCCACCAAATGCCGTCGATAAAAATAATACAGCAGTAAAATCGTGGTAATCAACATGATACCAAGCATGATCCAAAAACCGGTTGGCGATTTGAGTCCGGGAATAAACTCAAAGTTCATACCGTATATACCAGTTAATAAGGTTAATGGTGCGAAAATCGCCGTAATAATCGCTAAAATACGCATATTTTCATTGGTTTGGTTGGCAACGGCTGAAAAATGCAGATCAATGGCGGCCTGCACGGCACTGCGTAATCGTGTGGTGTGTTTTTGAATGCGTTCGATATGGCTAGTTAAATCATCTACGCGAACCAGCATGATATCCTGCTTTTCACTGCGCTTTTTGCCTTTCAAATGCGGGTAATTATCCACAACTTCATCACGCAGTTCTTGCAAGGCTTCAATTTGCTCTTCACACAAGTTTTCCACTTGCTGAAAGGCCATATTTTCCTGCAACAGTTGATGCCACTTGGTAAACCGTCGATGCCCTTGTAATAACTCTTGCTGCCAAAACTCGACACGGCGCGTCAAAGGAACACGTAAATCCAAGTATCCATCCACCATATTATTCAGTAAGCGCAATGCCAAATCTAAGGGCGTCATGGCTAATTTTCGTGGTTTATTTTGTTCATCAATCGGACGAGAAATTAAGGTTTCAATCCGCTGGATATAACTTTCAATGGCTTTGTTGCCCTTTTCACGAACCGTAATCAGCACTTGGGGCGTGAGCAAAAAACTGATCGGGGTAGTCGCCAAACCAAAGACCCGCTCATGCTTTTCAAGCGCGTCGGCGCCTGCAACAATTTGGTCATCGGGGGTGACCATTTTTCTAAAAATTAATAAATCGTAATCATCGAGTGTGTCAAAGGCACACGGATGCTCTAGATTTAAAATATCCCACAGATGATATTCATTGACCCGTAGATCACACGCCTGAATAATCTCACGCTGCCATTGCTCAGGGCGGTTAACGACATCTTCACGGGTACAATCAATCCAAATAAACTCAGGCTCAAGTTCAGGATGATGCTCACATTGCACTTGGTCTTGCACATAGATATGCGCGGCTGTTGGATGCTGAAAAAAATAATAGGTTTGCATATCTCATTTATTATTGTGTTTACTTTTTGCATGATGCCATAAAAAAAGCCTTGAGCAAGTCAAAGTTCATACTCTGACTGCACTCAAGGCTTTTTAGAATCCATTCACAGAGCCGAAACCCTGTGAATCAACAAACCATTAAGCTTGTTCGATGTCTTTCATGGTTAATTTGATACGACCGCGGTTGTCGACATCAGCAACTTGTACTTTGATCTCTTGACCTTCAGATAATACGTCTGAAACGTTCGCAATGCGTTCGTTAGAAATTTGAGAGATGTGAAGTAAGCCATCAGTACCTGGAAGGATGTTTACAAACGCACCAAATTCAACGATACGAATCACTTTACCAGTGTAGATTGTACCTGGTTCGATTTCAGCAGTAAGCGCTTGGATTTTCGCAACAGCAGCAGAAGCAGCCGCTTTAGTTTCACCAAATACGCGAACTGTACCGTTATCTTCGATATCGATTGCTGCTTTAGTTTCTTCAGTGATCGCACGAATCGTTGCGCCACCTTTACCAATCACATCACGGATCTTATCAGGGTTGATGTTGATCACTTGGAATGTAGGCGCGTGCATAGAGATTTCAGGACGAGCGCGTGAAATTACTTGGTTCATTGCATTTAAGATGTGCATACGACCTGCATACGCTTGGTTCAATGCAACTTCCATGATCTCTTCAGTAATACCTTCGATCTTGATGTCCATTTGAAGTGCAGTAATACCGTTTGCAGAACCTGCTACTTTAAAGTCCATGTCGCCAAGGTGGTCTTCGTCACCCAAGATGTCAGAAAGAACTGCGAAACGCTCGCCTTCTTTGACTAGACCCATTGCGATACCCGCAACTGGCGCTTTAAGTGGAACACCTGCGTCCATAAGTGATAGAGAAGCACCACATACAGAAGCCATTGAAGATGAACCGTTAGATTCAGTGATGTCCGATACGATACGGATCACGTACGGGAAGCGGTCAGCTGCAGGAAGTACAGCTTGAACACCACGACGCGCTAAACGACCGTGACCGATTTCACGACGTTTAGGACCAGATTCACGACCAGTTTCACCTACAGAGTATGCAGGGAAGTTGTAGTGCAACATGAAGTTGTCAGTTTTCGTACCCGCTAATGTATCTACCATTAACGCATCACGTGTATTACCCAAAGTTGTTGTTACCAACGCCTGAGTTTCACCACGTGTGAATAATGCAGAACCGTGAGCACGGTCTAACACGCCAACTTGTACGTCAAGCGCACGAACTGTTTTAGTATCACGGCCATCAATACGTGGTTTACCTGACAAGATGTTGTCACGTACTGTACGGTATTTCAGGTCTTCGAATAATTCAGCTAAGTCGTCAGCGATACCGTCAACGTCTTCTTCTGGAACGAATTGAGCAACAGCTTCAGCTTGAAGCGCATCAAGTGCTGCATAACGATCGTGTTTAACAGCGATTGTGTATGCTTCAGAGATTTTCGCTTCAAACGCTTCTTTTAATTTTGCACGAAGGTCTTCGTTTTTCGCAGGTGCAGTCCAAGTAGACTCTGTTGCACCAGCAGCCGCAGCAAATTCTTTAATCGCTTGGATCGCGATTTGCATTTCGTCATGACCGAACAATACAGCGCCAAGCATTTGGTCTTCAGAAAGTTCTTTCGCTTCTGATTCAACCATCAATACTGCAGATTCTGTACCTGCAACCACAAGGTCAAGGTCAGATTCTTTAAGCTGTTCGTGGTTCGGGTTAAGGATGTATTCACCGTTGATTAAACCAACGCGCGCACCACCGATTGGACCACGGAAAGGCGTACCCGCAATTGCAAGTGCAGCAGATGTACCTAACATTGCAGCAATGTCAGCATCCATCGTTTTGTCAGAAGAAATCACAGTCGCAGTCACTTGGATTTCGTTGTAGTAACCTTCTGGGAACAACGGACGGATTGGACGGTCGATTAAGCGTGAAATAAGCGTTTCAGCTTCAGACGCGCGGCCTTCACGTTTACCGTAACCGCCCGGGATACGACCTGCAGCATATTGTTTTTCTTGGTAGTTAACAGTCAATGGGAAGAAGTCTTGACCTGCTTTAGCTGTTGGTTGAGCAACAACGGCAACAAGAACTTGTACACCACCCATAGTGATGATTACAGTGTTCGCTTGACGCGCAACACGACCTGTTTCTAGGACAACTTGATGCTGACCGTATTGGAATTCTTTACGAATAATATTAAACATCGACATGTTTTATTTTTTCCTGATTTTATTCTAGTGGAGACCCCTAAGGTTTGGCATTCACTCAACGCCCCAAACGCTGCAACATAAATGACAAAGCTTAGAAGCCGACCTCACTAGATATTAAAAACATTAATTAAAAATGCTAATTTGAGACACAAAGAAGGAGCGAATCATCGCCCCTTCCCCATTATCCAACCAAGGTTGGATAGACTTTAGTTTTCAGTAATACAGCACTAAGCATGCAATAGTCCGAAAATAAAAGTTTAAATCGAATTAACGACGTAAACCTAAAGCAGCAATCAATGCGCTGTAACGAGTAGCGTCTTTACCTTTAAGGTAGTCAAGAAGCTTACGACGTTGGTTAACCATACGGATAAGACCGCGACGGCTATGGTGGTCGTGTTTGTGCTCTTTGAAGTGACCTTGTAAATCATTGATTTGAGCAGTTAAAAGAGCTACTTGAACTTCTGGTGAACCAGTGTCGTTTTCAGCGCGAGCGAATTTTGCAACGATCTCTGCGCGATCTGCGTTTGTTAAAGCCATTCGATTTCTCCGAGATGCTTATAAAGTTAACTTTTGATACGAATCAACTGATAAATCAGCTGACTGCCGTGCATCACTACAGCAAGTGCATTATATTAAGGGAAAATCGTCCCAATTGCAAAAAGAGATGGCCGACTTCGTCAGGTTTTCATGACGATAATAGCGCCTTTTTTTTCACATCGATTCCATTATAAATTTTTTATATGTTTCGATACTTTATGCGACACAAAACCGCATATTTCTAACATGTTGAATGCGATGTCATTGAATGAATTTTAAACTGATTTTTTGATATATTTTGCCACTCGATGTTTAGCATGCAAAACTCAAAGTGGAATGATTAAAAAAAAGCCCGAGCTAGGCTCGGGCTTTTTTGCGCTGTAGTTTCTTCTTTTTTAGTTATTGTTTTATTATTTATTGTTTTATGTGGCGCTTTTCCGCGTCCTTATGTCAAACATTCCATGTTTTAACTTGCACTTCCTTATGTGGTAGATTTTGCCACAACGGCTATTAGATAAAAGTCGTATTTTTCGTATCTATATGTAAGCTTTTTCGTACATCAGTTAAGCTCTATTTCTTTTCTGTTACAGCGTATAGGCATTTCTTATTTTCCAGACATAAAAAAGCCCTGTAGTCTCTCCCAAAACTACAAGGCTTAGCGGCTGTAAGTTTCCTATTTCCTTACTTCACTGTAAGTTCGCTGTCTTTTGACGTTATTCTTATACTTTTGCGATTTTACTCAACCATCCGTGTTGAGTTCTTTTTCTGTGAAGTCATCTTCTCAAAAAGCTCTAAAAAGCTCTATGCGCAAATCTCCTGAATCGATGTAAGCCATTTCTTACAAAATACGGTACATTTTGCCTAGGCTTTACAAAGGTAGGTGATTGTTAATTTTTTCTAACAGACCACTAACTCGCGCTGTTCTTTTTATAAGCGCTTTTGCCAATGCATCTTTTGCAACAAGCAAACTCACCACTTTTTTGGCACGAGTGATGGCGGTATAAATCAGCTCTTTACTCATCATTTCGGTAGCATGATTTTCCAAAACTACCGCCGTATGGGTAAATTCAGAACCTTGAGACTTATGTATGGTCAAGGCATAGGCGGTTTCTATACTTTTAGGTAACCGTGTTGCCACCACCCATTTATCCAAACTTGGAAAATAAACCTCAAACTGCGACTTTTCCGTCATCGGTCGTTTTAAGCAAATCCCGATATCACCATTTGATAGTCCAAGTTGATAATCGTTATAGGTCATCATGACTGGACGACCGACATACCAATCCCCTTGTTTCAACACACCCAAGGTATTTAAGACCCGAAGTTCAATCTGCTGATTGAGTTCGTGTAAGCCTAATTTTCCATGTCGAATGGCCGATAGAATCCGATAATCATCAAAATAGCGAATCAATTGGGCTGACCAATTTGCATATTCAGCGGGTTGCTCTGGCCATTGTTTTAACCATGCCACATAGGGCTGAAAACCATACATCAGTTGATCATAATATTTTGCCCAATGTGCAGCACTGTTCGTAGCGTCGGGGAGATATTGCAACTGAATCACATCGCTCATATTCGGTGTCAGTTGAATCGGCTGAAGTTCGGATGCAGATACCACCTGATGTTCGAATTTCGCCAGAACTTCAGTGGTTGTTTGCTGTTGTTCTTGTTGTTGAATAAAACGAGCAAACTCACCAATGGCTGCACCCTGTACAAAACGGCGGCTGGTCTGTAAATGGGTACGGTTGGCTTGTAAGGCATCCACATCCTGAAGATTAGCCAAAACAGCGCCAACATCGACCGAAGCCAACTGTTCTGCATCCCCTAAGAGAATCAGCTTGCTGTGTTGAGGGATTGCCGCGAATAGCATCTGCGCCAAACTTAAATCCAACATGGAGGCTTCATCGACCACAATGACGTCATAGGGTAAGCGTTGGCGCTCATTAAACCGCGGGATAGCGCGCGTCCCTAAACCCAATAGACGATGCAAAGTTACGGGTTTCAAATGTTTGTGAATAATCGAATAATGCTGCAATGCAGGATCTTTAAACGCTGCTTGTAAGGCTTCTTCCATTCGCTGCGCCGCTTTTCCTGTCGGCGCTGCCATCGCAATTCTTAAATTTGGATTTTGCTCATTCAACACGGCAATAATCCGAGCCAAGGTATAGGTTTTACCTGTCCCAGGCCCACCGGTAATGATATTAAAATTGTGCTGACACACCATGTACAGTGCTTGGATCTGATGGGGATCGGTCAGTAAATCCTTTTCAATATTAAGCATCTGCGTTTGATTGAGATTTTGCTCTGTTTGCTGTTTTAAACGTGCAACTTGCTTGGCTAAAGCATTTTCTAGTGCCCAATAGCGATAAAGATAAAGTCGCTGTGAATCAAAAATAAAAGGCGCAACAGGTGTTTTTTCAGCTTGCTCGTGCTGAACCATCTGAGCCAAACATTGAATCTGCGCATCTTCGGCCAAAATACAACTGTCGCCTTTTTCCACGGCTTGCATCAATTGTTGAATTAACTGATTTGCAGCAGGATGACTGGCCTGATCGGGTAAATAATGTTGGATTAAATAGTCAATCCAATCCGGCAAAACCGCATCTAAATCAGCTTTTTCTTGGGTATTTTGGGGAACTAAAACCTGCGTTTCTACAGTATTTTCTTGTCCCGCGTGCAAAGGCTGTGCTGATAAGGCTTTTTGATCATTTTCCACACAGTTATCCTCAAACTTATCCACAATGCAACTTATTGTTTCAGCGTGAATATTTTTATCTTTTTCGTGCTTATTCACGTTTTAGCCACAACCTTTTCGCTCAATATTGCATCGAGGTTTTGAATGAATGTATCCGCCGGCTTCCAGTGATATACCCCACGATCGGACTGTCCATCCATACCGCGAAGATACAAATAACTCGCCCCACCCAAATGCTGCTTCATGTCATAGTCTTTCATCACGGCTTTCAAATAACGATGTAGGGCCACCAAATATAAAGCCGCCTGCAACCAGTAACTAGAATGACTCATACTTTCTCGAATATAGGCATGATTATAATGTGCGGTCTGATCGCCTAAGAAATTACTTTTATAATCGGCAATGTGATAACGCTGACCATCATAATATACCAAGTCAATCGACCCCGTCAGATAGCGTGCTGTAAACACATCATTCAAATCTTGTATCCGTAAATCTGGCTCATTTAGGCTTTCAAATAGCATGCGTATTTTACGTATTGCCAATGCACGATCTGCCATACTTAAATGAAAGTCCATTTCTGAACGATATTCACCATCGTTTAACTGATGCAGGCTAAAACCATCATGCAACGGTGTATGAATGATTTGACTGTACCATTCCTGCATTTCTTCAATCAGTTCAGCTTCGTCTTGTTCAGGGTTCGCCGTTTGCCCAAACTGTTTAATCAAATTTTGCAATATTTGCGGCGAATCAAACTCAACATCACTATGAAAACGCGTTGCGATGGCTTTGGCCAACTTATCTTCTGGGGTGCTAAATCGAACTTTTTCCATCAACTTGTGCAAGAAACTTCCGGGCTTGGTTCCCTTTGGAAAGTGCCGTTTAATCCAACTAATTTTCTCTGCAGTTTCTGCTTCAATAATTTCAAGCTGTTCCACTTCATCGGCAGCACTGTCTTCTGGCTCGGTCACAACCGCTGCCAATTGGTCACGTTGTATATGTGTCTTATGTGCCGTACGCGTGAGCGCGGTAAAACTGGTGGTTTCCCGTGGATAAAAATGGCTGTTGGGAATTTCTTCCGCGTCTAATACAACAGTTTCAACCTGAGTCTGAGTCAAAATTGGTGGTGCTGCACGCAAAACATCAGCATCCACACTTTCTGTATGTTGGAACAGATCAGGTTCGCTTCCACGCCAAAAAGTCAGTCCTGAACGCGCTTCTGCCATTTGTTTCTTTTCTACTTCATGATGACGTAGCACGGCATAGACACGATAACTGGCACGGGTCAACGCCACGTACCACAAGCGATGATGCTCTGCTTCATTGCGCGCATCATTTTGTTGAATATCATCTTCGGGTAAGTCCGAAGACTTCACGGCAATCACACGTTCTAACCCAAGGCTTTTTTGCTGATTGTCTTTAAGGGAAAAATTCAAATTGCCTTTTTCACTTAAGCCTGCATTTGCTCCCAATAAAAATACACAACCAAACTCTAAGCCTTTGGATGCATGAATCGTCATCAGTTGCACCCCCAATTGCCCAGTCAATTTTCGCTCCTGGATACTTTCATTATTGATGCCTAAATTGATTTGGCGAATAAACCATTGATAAAGCTTATGTGCACCTGTGTAATGTTCACTTTGCTGACTTAATAATTCTGCGATATGGCGTAAATTCACCACTGTGCGTTCATTATCTCGACTTTGCCCAGCCACCAAACGCGTCCACACCTGAAAGACCGTCATGCAGCTATTCCACGCGCTGCGGAATCCTTGCTCATTCCAAATTTGTCGAATCTGTTCGAGTTTTTCGATGATGTCGCTCAGTTCATCTGCCTGCTGTTCGAGTGCGACCAGTTGTTTCAGATCAAAACCCAATAAACGGCTCAGCAGCGCACGTTTCACCTTGGCTTCTTGATAGGGATTCAAAATCGCGGTCAGCAAAGCGGCTACATCTTGTGCGACGGAACTTTTATAGACACTGTCCCGAGATGCTTTATAACAAGGAACGCCGAGCTGCAATAAACATTGTTGCACTTGCTCTAAGTCGAAATGGTTTTGCCCCAAGACCGCAATATCGTTTGCTGTCAGTGCTCGCTGGGTATTGTTGTCTTGAAAATATAAATGTCCTTGCTGCGCTTGGTTGAGCAATGACTGAATCTGCCAAGCCACTTGCTCAGCTTCATTCAGCGTTTCATCCAAAGCCAACCAACGCAGAGGTTGTGGATTGACTTGATCATGATCAATCAACGGCGGATGCTCACGCTCACCTGCTTGAATCGGGGTGTATTCAACTTGCTCACCAAAGTCCGTTTGCCGATGAAACAAGGCATCCACCACTTCAACCAAGTTTTTGACTGAACGATGGTTTTTGTTCAAGGTATAACAACGTCCACCCTTGGTTTGAATATCATGACGCGCTTTACGATAGGTCAGCATGTCACCGCCACGGAATCCATAAATCGCCTGTTTGGGGTCGCCAACCATAATCATACAGCCCTGATGTAAGCGCTCCTTGACCCGCCAAATACTGGATAGCATGTCATCTTGATCTTGGTTGGTGTCTTGAAATTCATCGACTAAAATCAGCGGATATCGTGCCAAAACATGAGCGGCAAAACTGTCTTTCCCTGCTGCTGAGCTTTGCTGTAAGGCTTCCGACAAGGTCCGAATTTGTTGTGAAAAGGTGGTTTCCCCAGCGTGGGACAACACTTGAGGCAAACGCTTTTTAACTTCCTGTGCCAAATAAAAGTTTAGAAATTGTTCTGCTTGATTGATATGTTCATAAGCATTGAGCACCGCTCGGAGTTGTTGAACAAAAGCATGTTGATAAAATTCTTTTGAGATATCCGGCTGTTCTTCAACGACTTTGTCTTTAAAGACACGTGGCTTAAATTCAGTTTTATTCGGATCATAAAACAATGAGCGAATGGCTTTCATCGTCGGTTGTAACACGTCGGACTGGGTCAAAACCCCTTGGCTACCCGCAGCTTCAAAGTGCTGTAAAAACTCGGGAATGCGTGTGTTAAAGGTGACAAAAAATGCCCCTTTATTAAAACGTCGAGCGTCCACCAGGTTTTTATAATGACTTGCGGCATCAAAACACGCTGCAAGCTCTACACGAGCGGCAGGCAGCATTTGTGCAAGCTGATGACACATCGCTTCAAAATGCGCCAAGGCATTTTCGGGTAATTCAGGGACGCGTAAATCCACCGATGGGAAATTTAGACTTTCCTTTACCACGCCCAGATAATATTCAGGACCTTTCAACTGATGATTCAACATCAAATATTCAATCAAATGTGCAGGCTGCTGCTGGATCCAATCTCTTAATAAATCATGAATGATCCGTTCAATATGCAGGTCTTCATCATCACTGATTTGCACCTGTTCGATACGACCACTTTCAAAGGCAAATTCACGTAATAACTTTTGACTAAAGCTGTCTAAAGTTCCGACAAAGAGTTCTTCATATTGTTGTAAGACCACGTTCAGACGATTGTAGGCATAATCTAAGTGATGCCCATGATCTTTCAGCACTTGCTGATACAAGGGGTCACTCAAACTTTGCTGAAGTTCGGCCAACTCACCTTGAGATGCCGCGAGCAGGCCATAAATAAAGTCACGGGTTTCTTCAATCCGCAGCCGAACCCGCGCTTTGAGTTCCGCTGTAGCCTTACGTGTAAAGGTAGTGGCAATGACCTGATTCGGCATATAACGATCGAGAAAAATCCGCACCATCAGACTGGAAAGCGTATAGGTTTTACCAGTACCCGCAGAGGCTTCAATCCAGTGCAGTCCGGTAAAGCTCATGTCTGCAATCGGGTTGGTGGACATTTTCATCGCTTGCTGTGGCATATTCATTTTTTCACCTCAGGCTTGATGACATTAAGTTTTTTTAGGCCGTCATCCGCCTCGGTATCCATCACATGATATAAACGTTCTGCATAATAACGACAGGACAATGCCAGAAGTTCATCTGCCGCTTGTTGCTGTAAAATAAAGCTCCAATCACGATGGTGGCTATTGGCTTCATTCGACTCCAACTCCACTCCACCAAAACTATGATTTTTCAGCCATTCCTCTTGAAGCTTTGCAAAATTATCAGGCATGAGTTGGCCTGTTTCATTTTCCACCCAAGTGCATTTTTCTTGGCGAATTAAGGCAGCAGGCAGCACCACAGGACGTTTTTGTGCATGTTTCCACATCGCCACCCATTCACTGAGCTGCAGCTTGGCTTGTGCAGAGCTTAATCCACAACAGACTATGCTTTTATCATTACAAATCACTTCACGACGATACGTCGCGCCCTCATCGCCTAAGTCTAAATAGCTCAACCACAATAGATATTCGAGCCAGGTTTGCGTCTGACGCTTAGGCTTTGCCCCAGACGCCATACAGCTTAACCAATGCATACTCTGAGAGTCTTCAGGCACGGTGATACTCAGTATCAAATGCGGTTCAAGCTGTAAGTTTTGTAAGGTGGTCGCGGTTACACGGCGTCCATCCAAACGCTCTAATAACTGTGCCTGCTCTTGCAAACTGAGCTTCCAAGTCGCTATTTGACTATGTCCCACAGGCAGTACATCTTGGAACAAGGCCATATCCGGTTCAGTTGGAGTCGTAGAGTTCTGATCCTCAGCTTGATGGACACGAGAGGCAGGTTGCACATAATGCTTTTGCAATAAGTCACGGACATGATATTGCTGTAAACGGTCGAGCAATAAAGGCTCTTGCTGCGGCAATTGGTCACCAGTATAGACACTGGCCACGCCAAGCGTTTTCAAATATGCACGGGCAGGAAACACCACATCTTTAATCCATTCTTGACCATCTAAAACCCGTACTTCTTGCTCATCATGCACAGGATAATCACGGTTAATCCACGATTGGCGTTGTCCAGACTGATCTAAAATATGTTCCGCCACAGCAAACCATTGATCTTTATATCGTAAGTTTTTCGACTGCTGAAAACCCATCGGGTCAAAAGGCTGCAAAGGATAAATATGGTATAGCGGCTCGAGCTGCTGTGGAATGCGTAAGCCATCCAAATCCAGCATGACATCATGGGGTTGGTTCAATTGCTGCGGCTGAATCATCCGTGCGAGGAACTGGCTAAATTCATATATCACGGATGATGGCTCCCGACTTTCACCATCATTGACATCAAAGCCATTATAGAAAATCCACAAGGACTGTCGGGCAAATAACAAGGCATCTAAAAATGCACCTTTATCATCTTCCAAACGAGAGCGATCACCCAAAACCGGTTTAAACACATCCATCAAATCAAAAGGCACTTGCTGATCACGACGCGGAAATTTGCCGCTATCCATGTTCATTAACACCACCAATGAAAATGGGACTTGGCGGATTTTCCCCATGTCCGCAAAGGTCACTGATCCTGTCGGTTCGATCTGATCGGCAGAGCTATCGATGCCTTGTTGTATTTCTTTGAGCAGCAAAGATAATGGCAAATTAAAGCTGTTTGGGAGCGACTCAACTTTATCACTTTGGGCATTATGCAGACGTTGCGTCATCGCACGCATCACACTGCGAATGGTTTCAAATGCTCGACCACAGGCTTCCACAAAAGGCTTTAAATCTGCATCTAATTGTTGCAACCACACTTTGACAGTCTGTGTGCTGAGATTCGGATTGAGCCAATCTCGACGCGCACTGATATCTCGGTAGATCTGAATTAAAGTTTGAACCAACTCAAAATCACTACTCGACACCCCTGCAAAACTTAAGGTGTCCTCAAATACGGCATGTTGTGGTATCGCAATTCCTAAAGCTAAACGGTCTAATGCAAATTTAAAGGTATAACGATAATCTCGGTCTTGCTCGGACAAATAAGCCAACATGTGCTGTTCGTCTAAACCACGACGGAAACCAGCTTGAATCAGCAGTTCCATCATACGTTCCATTTGCACATGGTCGAGCTGATACAGTTCTTGCACCGCATTCAAATTCAGCCAATCATGAAAATCTTCTGCGGTAAAACGACCTTGGCTAATTTCAATGCGTCCAACGAAAGCTTGCCATGCATTTTGAATATCTTGGCTGACCACCCCTGCAATTTTGACTGGGATATAAGGTAAATCCACCGCACTGCGTCCCATGCCACGAGTCGTCGAAAAGACCGTCCGAATATGCGGTTCAAGCTCTTTTAAATTTGGCACCAAGACCAAGATATCACTCGGATGGCGTGGCTCCTGTTCCGTGCCCTCGGCCAACCAATGTACCAACTGCTCACGTAAAACCTCTAATTGACGCAGGCTAGAATGACAGACATGAAATTGAATCGATTCATCTGAACCCGCGAGTGCATATTGATGCTGCTTGGGTTCTTCTAGGGTCATGATGTCATATTGAATTTGAGCGAGCAGCGTTGTCGGCTCGGTGTCTGGAAAAATATCTTCCCAACCTTCGCCACCAGACATATTCACCAATAATGCAAAGTTATCCCGCGCACGTTTACCTAAACGCGTCAGTAATGAATGCTGAGATTCACGAAATTCGGCATTGGTCGTACTCAGATAGGCCTGAATTTGTGCCGTGCTGACATTGGGATTTCGCTCAATATAACGCTGTTGTAATTTCAAGTTATAACGATCTTTCCATACGGGATCGACCATGTCTGCCCAATACTCACGCGATGGGTTGAAATACAACAGATGCACTTCGGTATACGCTGCCAAGCGATATAAAAATTTCAGTTGTGCAGGGGGTAATTCTAAGGTCGTAAAGACGAAAATCTGTTCAGGCAAACCGTTATAGGTTTGGTGACGCTCATCATCATCCTCAGCATCCAAATCAAATTGCTGCTGCCGATTTTGCTCAGCATGCGCCAAGGCAAACCAAAATTTATTGTCTATTTCCTGACGGTCATTAAAGTCTTTTTGGAATACTTGATGCCACAGCCAACGCTGCCAATGCTCCAGTTGTCGAGCCTGAGTCGGTAGATATTCATCAGCTTGTTCAGGTTTCAGACCTGTAAGTTGCATAATATTTAACGGCTGGTTATAACTCCACGCTTTTAGCCAGTCAGTATCGCAATGTGGACAAACCCAGTGCTCAACACCTTCATCTGGGGTATGAATACAACTGCCACGAAAGGCCATGTAGTTGGTAAAAAGCCGAGTGACTTGAGCAGCGATCCAGTACAACATTTCTTGCCGCTTTTGCTCACGTTTTTTTCGATCTGAGAGCTGTGCTGTGCTGTCAAAAATACGCTGAACTAAGGGCTGAACATCTGTCGGAATCTGTGCTGCATCAAACTGATCAGCTGCAATAAAAACCGCTAAAGCATTATAAATACGCCATTGCATAATCAACGGCGGCATGTTGATACCTTTAATCCGCTCTCGGTCTTGTTTATTCGGCAAGGCCCAATCGTAGGCTTTCCACTGCAACCCTAAAATTTTACGATGATGCTTAATATTGGCACTAATACTGATTTTTTCAGCAATTTGTTTTTCTAACCATGCAGCAATGGCTTGATCGGGCACCACGATATGTCGTTCTTGCAAGACGGACAAAGCATTGGTCGATTGATTCGATTTCAATTTTTCGATTAGACAATCCACCAAAACTTCGATTCGTTGACTTTGAATTACATGTATTGCCATGGATTACCTTTACAGCCTGAGTGACCAACTACTACAAAACAACAATGATTATTTACTATACATCTTGGGCTGTCTATGCGACTTTGACAAGAGAATAGATTGCAAAAAATGCTTTTAAACAAGTATCTTAATGATACTTTATGAGAAAAAAACCAATCCAGTATCAAGGGTATCTGCTTATGAAAATTGATAACATTCCTGATTCCATCGACCCTAACTTAAATCTGGACATTATTCGCGCTGAATGCTTAGAGCTCGTCAAAAAACGTGCTTATTTTTCAGCAGGTGCAGCTATTATTCCTGTGCCATTTTTGGATGTGGTGATTGACGTCGGAATTTTGTCACAGCTCATTCCAGAAATTAATGCGCGTTTTGGTTTAGCGCCAGATCAAATTAGTGTGTATGATCCGAAAACCAAACAAATTCATTGGACAGAACTGCGTAAACGTGGTGTCGAATTTTCTGGTTTAGTGGTTGCACGAACCGCGATGAAAAAATCGCTAAATAACATTGCAGCAAAATATATTACCAAACAAGTGACTAAATTTATTCCATTAGGTGGACAATTGGTAGCAGCCAGTTTGGGTTATATTGTGATGAAAAAAGTCGCTGAAACCCATGTAGAAGAAAGCTACCAATTGGCGAAGCGTATTCAACAGAAATTTCCGAACCAACCTGTCCCAACGCCGAACAATGTTTAACGGAGCGATGTCTAGCAAATCTATAAGATTTAAGAATCAAAGTGATCTAAACCATAGATCTAAAGATTAAGTAGATCTGAAAATGAGCGAGTTTTGAAAATGAAAAAAGCCACGAATATCGTGGCTTTTTTCATGCATTCAATCTGCTTTCAATTGCGCTAAGATCGTCTCTAATACCTGTAAGCGCGCACTATGTTTGTCATTGGTCGCGATCACATGCCACGGCGCATATTCTGTATCCGTACGTTGCAACATATCTGCCGCAGCTTTGAGATAATCATCCCAACGGTCGCGATTCCGCCAGTCATCTGGAGTAATTTTAAAACGCTTATGCGCGGTTACTTCTCGAGCTTTAAACCGTGCAGCTTGCTCATCCTTTCCAATGGCTAACCAGAACTTGATGACAACCGTTTGACTGTCATATAGATCCTTTTCAAAACGGTTGATTTCATCATAGGCCCTCTGCCATTCAACCGTATTGGCAAAGCCTTCAATCCGCTCTACCAAAACGCGACCATACCAACTGCGGTCAAAAATCGTGATCTTTTCTTCAGGGAGAATTTTATTCCAAAAGCGCCATAAATACGGACGGCGCAGCTCATATTTTTCGGGTGCTGCAATGGTATGAATTTCATATTCGCGTGGGTCCAACTTTTTGACGATGCGTTTAATTGCCCCGCCTTTCCCTGCGGCATCCATCCCTTCAAACACGATCACCACATTGCGTGAATCAAAACGTAAAGCTTCAGCCACCTTGCGGCTTAATTTTTTTAATTCTTTTTTATAATCAGCTTCATCAGCGACGGCAGTGCTGGGTTCCAATAACGCCTGTGGGGTTTTGGCTTGTTTCCAGCGCCCCACCGCCGTGGTTTCATGTGTTGGACAATGTTTTAAGGTCCGTAAAATATGCTGTGCAAATTGTTGATCACGGACTTGCTCATCTTCACAGTCGATGATGACCCAGTCATGGCTAAAACGCTGACGTAAACGTTGTAGGTTGTCATATTGCTTTTTATTGCGCCAATCTAAACCATGCAATTTATGCCAACGCGCTTCACTCGGGTCCATTTCATCCAAACGTTTTTGTAAGGATTTCCACGATAAATCGAACCAGACTTTAATCACATCGACATGATTATTTTTTAGGTCTTGTTCATAGGCTCGCATGTTCTCGACATATTCATCAAATAAGGTTTCATCCAAAGGCTTCGACACATGCATAGCGGTACTGAGCAAATCACTGTACCAGTTTCCAAACATCACCATAATTTGCCCTTCGGCAGGAATAAACCGTGCATAAGACTGCCAAAAGGTTTGTTTTTGATTAAACATGATCGGGGCATCCGCTTTCACCCTTAAGTAGCGTGGATCGACCCATTCGCGGAGCTGTTTGACAGCCTCTCCCTTACCCGCAAGCTCGATTCCACTCACTAAAATCAACATGCTTTTGGCATTGGGCTGACGGCTGGTATTTTTCAGTTGATACTGCGCTTCAATCAGCTCAACCGAGAGTTGTTCTTCATCCATCAATTGAAATTCTGTTTCTTTTAAGCTCATGGCGGACCCTTGGTTTTATTCTGTTTTGAGTATAACCATGCCCTTCACCCCACAACAATGCTTTCATGTATATGCTGAAATGGAAAATATGACCGTTTCTGCAACAAACTGACTCAGATTGACCTGTAATTTCGTCACTTTGTCATAGCCCTAAGCTCCAACACCCACTAAGATTCAAACATCTAAAAAATAATTGAGACACTCAATGTCCAAACTTGCAGTATTAGATGATTTACTTGAACTGTATTACCAGTTGAACTACCACAAAAAGCCAGAAATTTTACAGCGTTTACAAGATGTCCAGCAGTGGCAAAAACAACGTATGCAACGCACACATGCCGTACAATTTGCTGAAAAACACAATGTGCTGATGTCTGAATATTTTATTAATCGTTTATATGGCGGTCCTGATTTTGATGCATTAGCAGCACAAATTGCTCGTCTCACGCGCTATGCACACAAAGCTGAAAAATTGATTCCAGACAATGCCATAAAGACTGGTACTTCGGGCGTTCAACTTGCCATTTTAGCCGTACAGCTTGATGAACAAGTGGCCATGCAATTATTAGAAGATTATCCATCCAATCTGCCCTTAACCGATGAAATGATGCGCCAGACTTATCTTAAGCTCGATCAGGGCAAGGACCGTATGTTACAGCTGCAACTATTGGACGATTTAGGTCGTAATTTAGATAAATATATGCGCTCATTTATGGTCTATACCGCCTTTAAGATGTGCAAAGGTGCAGCAATAAAATATAACTTCGAAGTGATGTATGACTTTATGCAAGATGGCTTTCTCGCAATGAAACCACTTAAGTCAGCAGAAAAATTTGTGCGTGAATTTACCACTGTAGAACGTCAAATCATTGACCGTGTACATGCTGGAGACCCGAACCCGTTTCAGCCTGCGACCTAACAAAATTATCATCCCCATTCAGCCCACATTTGATATAAAACAAACAGGGCGTTCAAGGCTGAATTCAGATTTTTTATAGGGGTTTTGCAAAGCAATTACAGCAGCCCCTTATTTTTTCTGTATATTATTCACAACAAATGCAAATGACTGCTGTATAACAACAGAGAATCTGTCATCATGCTTACAAAGCAACATTAACCCTATTTATAAGTTAGGAGTGACTCTAATGTCTAACGAGAATCAAACGCCTGCCCCTACACCTGAGTCGGCACAAAATACAGACAAAGCGAGTCCATTCTTAACTGAACCTTTACCACAAGGGACAGCGCAAGGTCAGCAACAATCTTTAGAACAACGTCTGACCGACACACCTGTGACAGGTTCAGTACCCAAATATAATCTGCCACGTGGCGCGAACACAGGTAATGTTGGGCCAACCACACACTTTGGTTATCAGACCGTGAGCAGCGAAGACAAAGCGCAAAAAGTCGCGGAAGTTTTCCACTCAGTGGCTGCAAAATACGACATCATGAATGATTTAATGTCATTTGGTATTCACCGTCTATGGAAACGTTTTGCCATTAACATGTCAGGTGTTCGTCGCGGTCAGCACGTACTGGATATTGCAGGCGGTACAGGCGACCTTGCCAAAGTGTTCAGTCGTGAAGTTGGTCCGACAGGTCATGTGGTGCTTTCAGACATTAACGAATCGATGCTCAATGTCGGTCGTGACCGCCTCATTGATGCTGGTTGTACCAATGTCGATTTCGTTTTGGCCAATGCTGAAACTTTAGAACCTTTTGCAGACAACAGTTTTGACCTATTAACCATTTCATTTGGTCTACGTAATGTGACTGACAAAGATGCTGCTCTTGCTGCAATGTACCGCGTTCTTAAGCCAGGTGGTCGTTTACTGATTTTAGAATTCTCTAAACCGGTATTTGAACCATTCTCAAAACTGTATGATTTGTACTCATTCACTGCATTACCAATTATGGGAAAAATCGTAGCAAATGACTCTGAAAGTTATAAATACCTTGCAGAATCAATTCGTATGCACCCAGACCAACGTACGCTTAAAGGTATGATGGAAAATGCGGGCTTCCAAAACTGTGATTACCACAACTTAACGGGTGGTATCGTGGCTGTACACCGTGGTTTCAAACTTTAATACTGCAGGCTGAACTATGTGGTCGATTCTCGCACTTGGTGCAGTTGAACGCTTAATTCATCATGTCATTGATTTGGATGCTATTACTCGCATCCAACTGAATGAATTGCAAGGCAAAATGCTTCGTGTGGTGATCGACTCACCACAGCTGTCGGTGGATGTGTTTTTTGATGATCATAAAGTTCGCTTAGAACCGACGCCAACAGGACATACTGAAACTGCATCCATCTTTGAGCAACGCCCTTTCGAGCAGCAGTCAAACATAACTGAAGCAACGGCGACCTTACATGTCAAAACGGTCGTCGAGCTCCTCAAACTGCTGTTGGCTGAAGATGTCGGCAATATTCCATTGCAAGGTGATTATCACTTATTGCAGGATATCCAGCGCATTATGCAGCAAGCTGAGCCTGATTTAGCTTCGCATCTAAGCCCTTGGATTGGTCCAAGCCTTGCGCATGAAATTGCTAAGTTACAACTTGCACCCAAACATCTCAAACGTACTTTACAAAGCCATTTGTTCTTTGCTGAAGACGCGTTAAAAGAAGATTCAGGCTTGCTTGCCCCACGCTGGCAAATGGATGACCTGAATCAAGACACCCGAATTTTGAATCAAAATCTGGACCGTGCAGAAGCAAAAATTCAGCAGCTGCACAGCCAAATTGACTCATTACAAGACAACACTTAAGACTAGGTAATTGCATATATGATTCCGCACGTTTCACGTTTACTCGACCTTTGGCGCATTGCTGCGCACTATAGACTCGACACGTTGTTTCCTGCGGAAGAATTACCGGAAAAAGCCCGTCATATTCTTTCTCTCATTCGCATGCACCCTGCGGCATGGTCAAGCCGCGAGCGAAAAAATCCGCTCAAGCTCAAACAAGCTTTAGAAGAGATGGGCCCGCTGGCCATTAAAATGGGGCAATTACTGTCTACCCGTCGTGATTTGATTCCACCTGAAGTTTTACAGCAATTGGTGCTTCTACAAGACCGTGTAAAACCTTTTTCGAATGACGTTGCCAAAATGCGCATTCAGGAATCACTTAAAGCCGATGTTAATACCTTATTTGCACGCTTTGACGAGCAACCATTAGCCGCAGCATCTATTGCACAAGTGCATACTGCTGCCCTGCATGATGGTCGCGAAGTCGTGGTGAAAGTGACTCGCCCGAATATTCGCAATCAAATTCTGCATGATTTTGAAATATTAGAGTGGCTTGGTCAGTTCCTTGAAAAACGCCTAGAAGCCGCTCGTGCCCTGCATCTGTCCGAAATTATTCAGGACTACCGTCAAATTATTCTCAATGAATTGGATTTGACTTTAGAAGCGGATAACACACGTCGTATGCGTCATTACTTCACCGGTTCAAGCATGATGTACGTGCCTGAGGTCTATATGGACAGCCGTGATGTCATGGTCGAAGAACGTATTACCGGTGTGCCGATTTCTGATATTGCGACCTTTGATCGCTTGCGCATGGATCGTAAAGATTTAGCCGAAAAAGGGCTCACCATTTTCTTTACCCAAGTGTTCCGCGACAACTTCTTTCATGCAGACATGCATCCGGGGAATGTCTTCGTCGAAACCATCAATCCAAGCAATCCACGCTTTATTGCACTGGACTGCGCGATTATGGGTGAGCTTTCAAAGCACGACCAAATGACCGTAGCACGCATGCTGCTTGCGGTTATGAACAGCGATTTTATGCAGCTGATTCAAATCGTGCATCAAGCGGGTTGGATTCCACCGGGTACAGATCAAGATGCCTTAGCACGTGAAATGCGTCGCACTGTGGGCCCAATGGTCTCTAAACCAATGCATGAATTGGACTTCGCCGGCATCCTGATTCAAGTGATGGATATTGCGCGTCGTTTCCATTTAGAGATTCCGCCACAACTGATGCTTTTACTAAAAACTTTAGTGCATGTGGAAGGTTTAGGAACTGATCTCTATCCTGAATTGGATATTTGGAGTTTGGCAAAACCAATCCTCACCGATTGGATTAAAGCGCAAATGAATCCGCAGAAAAACTTAAAAGAACTCGGACAAAAAATTCCAGACTTACTTTTAGGTGCGCAAGATTTACCAACGCTGATGATCGACAGTCTGAATGGTTTAAAAAATCAGTCGGCTTGGCATGCCAAACAACTGAATGAACTGCAAAGCATGCGCTTGCAAATGGAACATCAGCAAAAACGTAGTTGGGTTTTTGGCAGTATTATGGCCATCTTCCTCTCCATCGCGATAATTGCGCCATGGTATGTTTCCATCGTATTAATTGCACTTTCAAGCTTACTTTCCATTTGGCGTGTGTTTAAATAATCTGTGTTTAAATGATCTTGATGTATCCATAGCTCCTTTAAGCCTTTTGACAATAAAAGGCTTAAAGCCATAAAAACAAAAAAATTCAAAAATTTGAATAAGGCTGAACGCCATGTCATACAGTTATTTAGGGGTACTGTATAGTCGAAATCCACTCCGAGCATGTGCAACGGCCTTGCTGTATAGTTTTTCGACCCTGCTCGATGTGCTAGTTCAATTAAATATGCACATGCCTTTCCTAAACTGGCAACCGACAGCCAACACCACCCTGTATCGGATGCAGCATAGCGCTACATTTTGGTGGATCATTCTCTTTAATGCACTTCCCTGTTTATTCCTACTTTGTTTGCCACAGCAAAAGCTGATGGCGGGGTTAAATTATTGGTTATTAGCTGGGGCCGTGATTTTTATCATTAACCTATTTGCTTGGGCGGTCTTTCCAATGGCGACATGGGCAATCGTCTGCCTCAGTTTGTTTCAATTGCATCGGCATAACGAACAACTATTACAGCATTCCTGAGAGACGCCCTGATATGACTGAGAAGTCATTTGTCGGAAGTTTCAGCCATTGGGTCTGTGCAAAAACGCACTAGAATAATTCTACGACTGTATTTTAAGCGACTACCATGACTCAAATTTTGCAAAAAAGACCGCCTGCGCTCAATATCCGTGCTGGCCATTTAGCCCGCCAACTGATTGAACAAGAGGGTTTAAACGCTGCTCAAGTGGATATCCTGCCCGGTGCTGCGGGTGGTCCGAAAGGCATTGGTATTCAAGGTTTAGATCAGGCGATTTTTGCTGACTTTTTGCCACGCGCGCAACAAAAGCGTACTTTAATTGGTTCATCGATTGGCAGTTGGCGCTTTGCCAGTATTGCTGCTTGGGGAGCCATTGAAGGGACGAAACGCCTCTCTGAGCTGTATACCAATCTGAGCTTTCATAAAAAGATGAGCCGTCAAGAAGTCAGCGATGTGTGTCGTGGCATGCTGATCGATTTGATTCAAGGTCAAGAAGCGGCACTGGTTAATCACCCGGATTATCACCTCACTGTGCTTTCAGTCAAAGCTCAGCATATTTTCCAAAGTGATAAAGCCCTGCCTCTGTTAGCCTCTGTCGCAGGGATCGTGGGCACGACAGCGCTCGCACGTAAACACAGTCGTTATTTCATGCAGCGTGTAATTAGTCAGCCTGTGTCAGGTCATCAATTTACCGTGGCGGATGATGGCTTTACCACGCATTACCATGCATTGACTCAAGACAGTGTCATGCCGTGGCTTATGGCTTCTGCATCTATTCCCGGTGTCATGGCCGCGATACGTGATATCCCTGATGCGCCACAAGGCAGTTACCGCGATGGCGGCCTGATTGACTATCATATTGACCTACCCTTCCAAAGTCAGGGCATCGTGCTGTATCCACATTTCACGGATAGCATCACCCCAGGTTGGTTTGATAAATTATTTAAACGCCAAGCCAATCCTGAAAATCAGGCGCGTACCCTGTTACTGTCACCTTCACAAGAATACCTTGCAAGCTTGCCGCTTGGCCGACTGCCTGACCGTAAAGACTTTACCCTCAAAGGCTTAGACAACCAACAACGCATTAAAATGTGGAATCAATGTGTGGCTGAAAGTCAGCGTATGGGCGATGAGTTTTTGGAGTTGGTTGAAAAGCAACATTTCCCAGCAGTCATGCAAGCACTCTGAGCGTTACAGTAATCTCTTGCGAGGGACGCTATAATCCTATTTCAAAATTTTGAGCTTATTTAGTATAGATTTATGCGGATATTTTTAACTGTTTTGCAGTATGCCTGCATCGCTTTTGCACTTTTCCTTGTTTATCAAGTGTCAACCGCCTTGATCAGCGGCCAATACGATTTAATGGAAGTGGTGGCAGATGTTGGTACGATTTTAATTTGTATCGATTTGGCGGTGTTTTTATTTACCAGTAATGCAAAACAAGGCATTAGTATTGAAGACTATGCGAAACAATTGGAACAAAAGCCGTCAAAATTGGTATATGTCACCCGTAAATTGGGACACTTCGGTATTTTGCTGATCATTACCAGTTGGATTGTACCGATGATTCGCTAATGTATTTTAGTTCAATAAAAAGGATCATCATGTGTTCATGATGATCCTTTTTTATGTCATCGGATTTTATTTATCCGAAGAAATTAACCCGTCCAGTTCTTACATCATACACTGCACCAACAATCGCCACTTTACCTTCTTGCACCAATTGCTGTAGCACTTCACTATTTTGCAAAATATAGCGGATGTTGTAATGCACATTCATTTGCGTCACTTGCTCTAAAAATGCCGGACTCAGCGTTTGTGGTTGCATCAATTCGGCAACACGCGATACAGACTCATTGAGTGGCCCCAGCACATATTGAATATGTGGCATACGCGTCAGGCTCTGAATCGATTGACCAGCTAAATGCAACTGACAAGCACTGCTAACCGCACCACAGTCCGTATGACCAAGCACTACGATCACTTTGGCGCCGTTGGCTTCGCAGGCAAATTCTAATGAACCCAAAACTTTTTGCCCCGCGACATTCCCCGCTATGCGCAAACTAAATAAATCACCAATTCCAACATCAAAGATCATTTCAGTCGGCGCACGAGAATCCATACAACCTAACACTGCCGCAATCGGATGCTGCCCTTCTTCTGCGGTCACCCGCAGTTGACGATAGATATCTCGTTGCAAACGCTCATTTTGTACAAAACGTTCATTGCCTGCTTTAAGCAAAGCGAGCACAGCCTCTGGCGTCAAACGTTGCTGTAAAGCTGCAGTACTAATATCTATATCTAATGCCGCCTCCTGCGCATCGGCATAGTGTGCCTTGAAACCAATCAACTGCACTTGCACTTTACGCTGTGCTGCCTTTTCCTGCTGGTACTCTTGAATGAGTTGGAAAATATCAGCATCCATATCACTCACATGTGTGGCATCAATCACCACTTGTTCGCCGCGATGGATATGCTCCAATGCCGAAATTAATGCCGAACGGTTGAGAAAACTGACTTGTGAAGGCAATTCAATCCGTGTAATAACCCCATGTAAATGATGCTCTTTATACACCTTCAGTCCCTTATTAAAATTGGCGTATAAAATAAAGGCCGCACTACTGGCTAAACCAATCAAGATTCCGAGCAATAAGTCTGTGAGTAAAATCGCCAACAAGGTAATGATAAAAGGAATAAATTGTTTCCAACCTTTTAAATACAACTGTTTAAACAATTTAGGATGCGTCAGTTTAAAACCTGTGAGGATTAAAATTGCAGCTAATGCTGAAAGCGGAATCATGTTCATCAAAGGCACTAAACACAGCACGGCAAACAGGAGCAACACGCCATGAAAGATGGCAGAACATTTACTTTTAGCTCCAGCACTGGCATTGACCGAACTACGAACAATTACTGACGTCAGCGGCATCCCGCCTATAGCGCCCGAAACAACATTACCGATACCTTGCGCCCATAGCTCTCGGTTGGGGGGTGACGAACGCTTATGCGGATCTAATTTATCTGCTGCTTCCAAATTCAATAAAGTTTCTAATGACGCCACAACCGCCAAAGTGATAGCCCCTGTGTAAATCAGAGGATTATTTAAAGCGGTCCAATCTGGAAAAATCATCACATTTTGTGGCTGATCCCAAAGATTTGGAAGTTGGATGAGGTTCGATGGATGAACTGCCAAAGGTGACCCACTAAGCACCAACACAGCATTACACAGTGCAGCAAGAATGACAGCAACCAAGGCCGAAGGCAAAACCCACTTTTTGCAAGGGCTCTGCTCCCATAGCAACATCAGCACAAGGCTACCGATACCGATCAGAACGGCACCAATATCCCATTGCAAATCGAGCGGCTGTGACTGCCACAGCACAGACCATGAAAATTGGTTCAAGCCAAACAAATAAGGTATTTGACTCCCAATCAAAATCAGCCCGATAGCTGCCAACAAACCCAATATGACATTGTTCGGAATAAAGTTGGCAAAGAAACCGAGCTGAAATATGCCAAATCCAATCTGTAAAATACCGGCAAAAACAATACACAATAAAAAGGCGGCATAGTTGCCGCCGAGTAGTTCAAGCTGTACCAAAATGACTGCTGTTAAACCTGCTGCAGGCCCTGCAACACTGATATGTGAGCCACTCAGTGCCCCAACTAAAATACCACCGACAATGCCGGCAATAATACCAGAGAGAATCGGTGCGCCAGAAGCCAATGCAATGCCGAGACATAGTGGTAAAGCCACGAGAAATACCACTGTTCCAGATAAAAAGTCGTGAATATGAAATCGATATCGTTCAATTTTAGATGTCATCATTTTACCGTTTATAATAAATATCAAATAATTAGATGTAAGTATGTAAAGCCTAAAGTTTGTGACCACTTTATGGCGTGACTTATATATTGTCTGACAATCGAACGATTCTATAGTGTGTTTTGATACGTAATTTGTGTGATTTTTACACTTTATTGCGAAGTTTAAGATTCAGCTCATTTATCTTTGATAGGCCTTAAAAGAAATAAAAAAACCTCCCAAATGGGAGGTTTTTTTATAGCGTATTGAAACCACATTGCTTCAAAAAATTATACGTCGAATCATAATATTTCTTGGGACGAGTCCAGTCACTGTCATCTACAGATGGTATATACAACACCATACCTTGTCGCGCCCGAGTCAGTAGCACTCGATATGCATTTAACAGGTATTTCTGCTTTTCAGTTTGCCTTATATTTTGCCATCGACTACCTTTAAAGGCTTGAAATTGCCAATCTTGATCAAAATAAAAATTAATATCCCATGCCACGCAACTGTAATCTATTTCCAAGCCTTGCACATCAAACTCAGTTGCAATATCTTCCAAATAATACGCAGAACGTACATCTGTATTTGAATTCAAAAACCAATCTGCAGGTGTTATTTTATTCTTTACATCAATACCTTCGGCTTTTAAACGTCTGGCACCCGAACTAGCAATAACCCCAAAGCGCTCTGAACCCTTAGCCTTTCTTTTTAACCACTGTTTAGCAACATTAAAATCACGACAAAGCAGAATAGGATAATCTTGGGACATCATATGGTAAGTTTCTTTCGCGGACTTTGCATCACCATCTAATACATGTTGAATCAAATGTGAAACTTGTTCGCTGCGAAATGACCGGACAGAAACAGCAAGATGTAAATCTTCCTCATTTTTTCCATTTTTTTGAACCCAGAATTGTTGTTTAGGATCAGTTAAATAGACTTTATCCTGCAAAATTTTGTTAGAAAAGTAGATCTTCCATTTCGGGTATTTATGTTCTAATGCTGATAGCCATTCAGAAACACCTGCTTCTCCAGTGTTAATCTCCTGCCCACCACCAATCAGGCAAACAACGACACACCAATCAGCGTGGCGATCCATAACACTAATGAGAAACTCTGGTTCAGACATCGAAAAATTATCAATACCTTTTTTCTGTTTCATAAAGTTTGAAACCTGATCCTTTTGCCAGGCCCTTTGAGCTTCATCAAAAATAACGACTTTTTCGATTGGCACCTCATTTGATTTCAAATAATGATCTCTAAAATGATGAATATTTTGTACAAAGGCTTTGGCTTCACGTTCTGCCTCAGATCGCGTCTTTTTTTCTGTTTGTTGCTTAGCAAGTTCCACGGTATTTCGAACCAATGCTTCACGTAAAACATCAACTAAAGGACCATTCCCAGATAAAAATACAGAATGTTCTTGTTCATTTGTTTTTAAACGCTGGTTCGCAATATTAAGACCGGCCAATGTCTTTCCTGCACCAGGTACACCCGTTAAAAAACAAATCGTTTTTTTATTTGTTAATTTTGCATCTTCAATAATTTGTTCGATTTTTTTCGAAGTGATCGCTAAATTTTTTGCACCGGCATCACTTCTAGAAATTTCATCCACTGTATGACCTTGATATAACGCCTGAGCTGCTTCAATAATTGTGGGTGTTGGTTTATATCGAGACTCAACCCACTGTTTGATATTAAGTTGCGTAAGACCTGCAAATTGATAAAGCGCTTGTTCGATTACAATCCGTAAATTATGGGTGTTACAGCATAAAGTATCTTGATAAGTGGATACCGCTGACCATGACTGTTCACAACTTTGAGCTTGGGTTGAAATTAAAAGTGGTATGACCTTTTGCTGATGACTACCTTCATGAAAATTCAACAAATCCAAACAATAATCTATGACCTGAGTCTTAGCATATTGTGGGTAACTCTTTTCACCTACTTTAAATTCAATAACAAAAATTAAATTACGTATCAAAAGAATGTTATCTACGCGCTTACCCATCCGTGGAATAGAGAATTCAAAAAAGATTTCTCCCTCATCTAAAAAATCCAACTGTTGTTTTAAAATCTCAATTTGTTTTAACCAAGCGTTCTTTTGTAAATCTTCCAATGCAAATTCATGCTGTAGTGCCAAAGCCCCCATAATTTCTTGTTCATTTGTATGTATGAATTGTTGAACTGAACCCTGATAATAACTACGTAACATCATGATCTTCTAAGTTTATTTAAGCTTTGATTGTTTTAATCTTATATAAAAAAACCTCCCATATGGGAGGTTTTTTTAACAGTTAAAGATTACTTCGAACCTTTAATCCCTGCTTGTAATAACAACGCACCTAAACCACCAATTTTATTTTCTTGTGGTTTCGCTGCTTGAGGTTTTTTATGACCTTGTGGGCGGTCGCCTTGCGGACGGGCATGCTGTGGACGTTTCGCATGTGGCTTACGCTCACCTCGTTGTTCTTGCTGTACATTGTCACGACGTGGTTGACGTTGTGGTTTCGCTGCAGCAGCACCTTCTGCACGCATAGACAAGTTAACACGGTTACGCTCAACATCGACATTCAAGACACGAACTTGAACAATTTGACCTGGCTTCACGACTTTGTGCGGATCTGCAACAAATTCATTTGCAAGTTCAGAAATATGCACTAAACCGTCTTGGTGTACACCCACATCCACGAATGCACCGAAGTTCGTCACATTTGTAACCACACCTTCAAGCTGTAAACCTTCAGTCAACTGAGCCACTTCAGTGATGTCTTCACGGAACTTCGCCGTACGGAACTCTGGACGCGGGTCACGACCTGGTTTCTCAAGTTCAGATAAAACGTCCTGAATCGTTGGCAAACCAAATTGATCATTCACAAATTCTTCGGCGTTTACTTGGCGAATAATTTCAGTATTACCAATAATATCTTTGACTGTGGTTGCTTTCGCTGCCACAATTTTTTCTACTAAACCATAAGATTCAGGGTGAACAGCAGAAGCATCAAGTGGCTCAGAACCATCTTGAATACGTAAGAAACCTGCTGCTTGTTCAAAGGTACGTTCGCCTAAACGAGGTACTTTCTTCAAACTTTGACGGTTATCAAAACGACCATTTTCTTTGCGGAATTCAACGATTTGCTGTGCAATCGATTTATTTAGACCCGCGATATAACCCAAAATAGCAGATGATGCTGTGTTGACATCAACACCTACTGAGTTCACACAGTCTTCCACAACCGCTTCTAGCGTTTTTGCCAAACCGGTTTGGTTCACATCATGTTGGTATTGACCCACACCAATCGATTTAGGATCAATCTTCACAAGTTCAGCCAATGGATCTTGTAAACGACGTGCAATCGATACAGCACCGCGGATCGATACATCTAAATCTGGCAATTCATTTGACGCCAATTCAGATGCTGAGTAAACCGACGCACCTGCTTCAGATACTGACACACGAATCAAGTTCAAGTCTGTATTTGCTGCCATCATTTCAGCCACAACAGCTTCAGTTTCACGGCTTGCAGTACCATTACCAATCGCAATTAATTCAACATTGAATTCGCGGCAAAGGCGCGCAAGTTCAGCAACTGAACCAGCTTTGTCTTCTTTCGGAGCAAATGGGTAAATCGTGCTGTGTGCAAGAACATCACCTGATGCATTGACAACAGCCAATTTCACACCCGTACGGATGCCAGGGTCTACACCCAATGTGCAACGTGCGCCTGCAGGAGCAGAAAGTAATAAATGACGTAGGTTTTCAGCAAAGACATCCATCGCTTCAGCTTCAGCAGCCAAACGTTTTTCAGTCAATAATGAATGTTCAATCGCAGGACGAACTTTACCGAGCCAGAATAATTTTGCAGTTTGTTTTAAGAAATCTGCACGTGCTTGTGGTTGTGCTGTTTCTAAATTGTATTCAGTATCAATACGAGCCAATGGTGCATCATCTTCACCATCGACTTTTAAGCCCAAGACATTTTCTTGACGGCCACGGAGCATCGCCAATAAACGGTGTGAAGGGACTTTATTTAAGCTTTCAGAGAAATCAAAGTAATCACGGAATTTTTTACCGACTTCTTTTTTCTCATCGCTTGCAACTAAACTTTTCAACACTGCAGTTTTCGCAAATGTCGCTTTTAGCTCAGTAGTTAATGCAATATTTTGTGCCCAGTCATCAATTAAAATGTGTTGAATCGCATCTAATTGGCTTTCAACATCAGCATAATCTTCATGACTAAAACCAACTAAAGCTTCGGTTGGGTCTACCGCTTCATTAAAGATTTTTTCAGCGATTGGGCCTAAACCCGCTTCTTTTGCTTTAAATGATTTACTGGTACGTTTTGGACGATACGGCGCGTAAATCTCTTCTAAAGCATTTTTAGTTTCTGCTGCATTCACGCGAGCAAGTAAGTCATCAGATAACTTGTTTTGTTCTTTTAGAGATTCGATTACCTTTTCACGGCGCTCAAATAAATCACGCAGGTAAGTCAGACGTGTATCGAGCTGACGTAATTGAGTATCGTCCAGACCTTGCGTCACTTCTTTACGGTAACGTGCGATAAATGGAACACTGGCACCTTCATCAATGAGCTTGATGGCAGCTTCAATTTGATTTGGACGTACGGCAATTTCTTTTGCCAACTGCTGAACTAAGTCAGTCATCGTATTAGATCCCTGCAAGGATAAGTTCTAAAAGCCATGATTATAAAGACCAAGACCATAAAATCCACAATTGTTTTTATAAATTTATTCGTGGTTTTTAATGCCAATTCATCTCAAATACACATTTTTTTACGAAACTGACTATGAAACAGCAAATTAGCGAGACTTAGACAAGCAAACTGATTCGAACAACATGTATACATTTGGTATCTATGTCTTGATTTTAACTGCAATATTTGTTGCTTTAGAGCATAGTAAATTTATATAAATGAATCGTATACTCAAGTGAAATCGACTTTTTGTTTACGATGACAATAAAGAATAAGGAGCACGTCATGAGTTTAGTTGTACCTGCTGAAAAAACAGATGCCGTACAAGCCGAAACCGACCGAGTCGAACGCATTCTGGTTGTCGATGATGATGTGCGTCTACGCACCCTCTTACAACGCTTCCTAGAAGATAAAGGTTTTGTGGTCAAAACCGCACATGATGCGACTCAGATGGATCGTCTGTTGCAGCGGGAACTCTTTTCCCTGATTGTGCTCGACTTTATGTTGCCTGTTGAAGATGGCTTGAGTATTTGCCGCCGTCTGCGCCAATCTAGCATCGATACCCCGATCATTATGCTGACCGCTCGTGGTAGCGATTCAGACCGTATTGCAGGACTTGAAGCCGGTGCAGATGACTATTTACCAAAACCATTTAACCCGAATGAGCTATTAGCTCGTATTCGTGCAGTCCTACGTCGCCAAGTGCGTGAAGTTCCGGGCGCACCAAGCCAACAAATGGAAGTGGTGTCTTTTGGTCCGTGGTCACTCGACCTGTCTACTCGTACATTAACCCGTGAAGGTCAAGTCGTCACATTAACAACGGGTGAATTTGCCGTACTCAAAGCATTAGTTCAACACCCTCGTGAACCACTGACACGCGACAAGTTAATGAATCTTGCTCGTGGTCGTGAATGGGGTGCTATGGAGCGTTCAATTGACGTTCAAGTTTCTCGCCTGCGTCGTTTGGTTGAAGAAAACCCGGCACGTGCACGTTATATCCAAACTGTTTGGGGTGTGGGTTATGTCTTTGTTCCAGATGGTGCTGAATAAGCCATAAAATAAGACCTGAGAATCGAGTCACCGTACCTCATGTCCGGAAATACCATTCGCTGCTGTCTGAGCCACTTGAAATTGAATGAATAAAAGTAATGTGCGCGAGTTCAGCGAATGGCAAAAATTTTGGTTACTTTTTTAAAAAGTAACATAACGAACTCCTCCCGAAGAACGTTCCAGCAGTAAGATTCCATCGCAAAGAATAAAAACTGCCTTTCAAAAAATTTGCTTAAAGGATTCTGCGTGAAACTCGAACCCATCGACCCACAGGAATTTACCGACTACGTTACCTACTCCGAAAAAAAACGGACACCTTGGGAACGCTTCCTCGATAAAATCAAACCCCGCTCTGCAGCCATGCGGACCACCGTATTGGTCTTATTTGTGGTGTTTTTTAGCCTGTTTATGTCCTTATGGTTCTTTTGGCGCACACTCTATTTACCCGAAATTCAACAACATGCTCGTTACCTCGCGGTCGAACTTGAAATCATTAACAATCCTGATTTACGGATTTTTCATAACAATGCCGAAGTAGATGTCGACGACTGGATGCGCAACCGTGTCGGGATCGAATATGTGACCGATCCGAAAGAATTCCCCAATGTCAAAGACAAAGTGATTGCAGAGTTCTTTACCAATCAAATTGAAAAGAAACTGGCCAAAGAAATGCGCATTGATAATGCGACCGTGTATTTCCAATTTAAACCTGACCCACGCATCTGGATTCAAACTCCAGAAATGAATGGAAACTGGGTTCGCGAGCCTTTAAAAACCTATGCCAACTATAGCGCAGAGCTGATTTTAGGTTGGTTATTGGGTATTCCGCTGATTGCTGGCATCATTATCTTAACCTTGGTTCGTCAGCTCAACCGTCCACTAAAACGTTTACAAGATGCGGCAAACAACTATAGTAAACACGGCACTGCACCTTATTTAGAAACCAACCATGGGCCACAAGAAATCCGTGAAGTAAACCAAGCCTTTAACCACATGGTCTACACGCTGGAACAAACTGAACGTGATCGTCGTATCATGTTGGCCGGTATTTCCCACGATTTGCGTACTCCGCTGACCCGTATTCGACTCAGCGCAGAAATGATGCCTGATGATGACTTCCTAAAAGAAGGTCTGATTTACGATGTTGAAGATATGGATGCGATTCTGAATCAGTTCATTTCGTATATGCGAGATGGTTCAGATGAAGTTCCGCAAGATACTGATTTAAATGCGCTATTGCAGGAATTAGTGATTCAATTTAAACCTTTAGATATTCGCTTTGAACCTCAAGACTTACCGATTATTCAAGCACGTAGCCTGTCCTTAAAACGATTAATAGGCAACTTAATCAATAACTCAAAACGCTATGGTGCCGAGCCGATTGAACTGTCTACCGAATATGAAGGTGACCATATTCAAATTCGCGTTGCCGATAATGGCGAAGGGATTCCTGAAGACCAAATTGAAGACCTGATGCAACCTTTTGTACGTGGTAATGATGCACGTACCATTCAAGGCAGTGGACTCGGTTTAGCCATTGTAAAACGTATTGTGGATATTCACGAAGGTCAACTTTCAATTCACAATCGAGCAGAAGGTGGACTCGAAGCGATCATTTCTTTACCACTGCAAAAACTCGAAAATGATGAAATATTAAACAACAGCCCATTGGAAAAAATTAAGCAAAGTTTAACTGAACGCTTTTAACAAGCGTTCAAAAAAGCAACGAACAGTTTTGTTTAAGCTTTAACCATTGATATTTTTAACCTTATTATTCAGTGGTTTAAAAATCATAATAAAATCTTATACCCACATTTTTTCAAAAAATTAGACCTTAGCCTAACAGGTATGCAAAATGGCTTTTTTGATCGGTACAATCCGTATCAGTTTTGAGAATTTCACGAGAGTATATGATGTCTTTAGATCGCATCCGTTTAGCTGCCCTTCACGACAAAGTTATCAGCGCAGAAAAAGCTGCTGAATTCATTCAGGATGGTATGACGGTAGGTATGAGTGGTTTCACACGCGCAGGTGAAGCGAAAGCTGTACCTTTAGCGTTGGTTCAACAGGCTCATGCTAATCCTCTTAAAATTACCCTAATTACTGGCGCGAGCTTGGGTAACGATTTGGACAAAAAATTGACTGAAGCAGGTGTTCTTGCTCGTCGTTTACCGTTCCAAGTAGACAATACATTACGTAAAGCCATCAATAAAGGCGAAGTGATGTTCATCGATCAGCATTTGTCTGAAACAGTTGAACAAATGCGTAACCTTCAGCTTAAAAAGCCTGATGTGGCAATTATTGAAGCTGTTGCGATCACTGAAGATGGTGGCATCATTCCTACAACGTCTGTAGGTAACTCTGCAAGCTTCGCAATTTTTGCTGAAAAAGTGATTGTTGAAATCAACACCAACTTAAGCCCAGCATTCGAAGGCTTACACGATATTTATATCCCAACATATCGTCCAACACGTCAAGCGATTCCATTGACTCAAGTTGACGAACGTATTGGTACACATGCAATCAACATCGATCCTTCAAAAATCGTAGGTATCGTATTTAACAACGAATTGCATGACTCTCCATCTACAGTGACTGCACCTGATGATGAAACTCAAGGTATTGCAAACCACCTTATCGCTTTCTTTGAAAAAGAAGTAGAAGAAGGTCGTTTACCGAAAAACCTTGGTCCATTACAAGCAGGTATCGGTTCAATTGCAAACGCAGTATTGACTGGTCTTAAAGATTCGAACTTTGAAGACTTGATCATGTACTCTGAAGTACTTCAAGACTGTACATTTGAATTGATCGACGCAGGCAAAATGAAATTTGCTTCAGGTTCTTCTATTACGCTTTCTGCTAAATATGGCGAAAAAGTATTTAATAACCTTGAACAATACAAAGACAAACTTGTATTACGTCCACAAGAAATTTCTAACCATCCAGAACTTGTACGTCGTTTAGGTATCATCGGTATCAACACTGCGCTTGAGTTTGATATCTACGGTAACGTGAACTCAACTCACGTTTGCGGTACAAAAATGATGAACGGTATCGGTGGTTCAGGTGACTTCGCACGTAATGCACACTTGGCGATCTTCGTGACTAAATCAATTGCAAAAGGCGGCGACATTTCTTCTGTTGTTCCATTTGCTTCTCACATTGACCATGCTGAACACGACGTTGACATCTTAGTTACTGAACAAGGTCTTGCTGACTTACGTGGTCTTGCTCCACGTGAACGTGCTCGTGCAGTAATCGACAACTGTGCTCACCCTATGTACCGTGATGCGCTAAATGATTACTTCGACCGTGCATGTGCGAAAGGTGGTCAAACACCTCACCTTCTACGTGAAGCATTGTCTTGGCACATCAACTTCGAAGAGAACGGCCACATGTTAGCTGCTCAACCAGAAGTTAAAACTGCTTAATTGACAGTGAATAAAAAAACGCTCTTCGGAGCGTTTTTTTATGGCTTTTATTTTTCAATATGACTTATCAAGTCTGCAAAACTCGACTAATCTAGATTGGTCAAAATACATGCTAAAACAAAAATTATGTTTATTATCCGCCCCTATCTCGAATCTGATTTAGATGATGTGATTGCACTTTGGGAACTGTGTGATCTGACCCGTCCATGGAATAACCCTGAAATTGATATTTTTCGAAAACTAGCGCAACGTGATCAATTATTTTTATTGGCTGTCAAAGATGATCAATTGATCGCAACTGTGATGGGTGGCTATGATGGACATCGAGGCTGGGTCAATTATCTCGCCGTACATCCACATTTTCAGCGAAATGGTGTCGCTACTGCCCTCATTCAGCAATTAGAAAAACGCTTAATTGCTTTAGGCTGTCCAAAACTTCAATTACTGATTCGCCAAGACAACATTGACGTACAAAATTTTTATGAACAATTGGGCTATGAAGAGGTTGAAGTGATTTGTTTGGGTAAACGTTTAATCACGGATTAATAGTCCGACAAATCTTCGGTCAAGCCTTGTATCAACATCAAAAAAATTCGACATTGCGCCATCGAAACAAAAATGGATTGCATTGCTTGGCTTTAAATTTTAGGATTTGCCCCCATCATTTTCCCAGAATATAGAAAAGAGATTTCCCATGCGTGTAGATATCTGGTCAGACGTGGTTTGCCCATTTTGTTATATTGCGAAAAAACGCCTTGAAGCTGCTGCCGAAGAATCGGGTGTAGAACTTGAAGTGTTTTGGCATAGCTATCAACTTGATGCAGATGCGCCCGCTCGCCTAGAAATTTCCAATACTGAACGTCTGGCTCAAAAATATGGCCGTAGTATTGAAGAAGTAGAGGAAATGCAGCGCAATATTGCCGAAATGGCAAAAGCTGAAGGTATTGAATTTAACTGGCAAAAAGCCAATTCAGGCAATACTTTCAACGCGCACCGCTTGATTCATCTTGCACAAAGCAAAGGTCTCGGTAGTGAAGCCAAAGAAGCTTTCTTCTATAGCTATATGACGCAAGGCTTGGCCATTGGTGAACGTGAAACCTTAGAAGACGTTGCATCTCGTATTGGTCTAAACCCTGTTGAAGTCGATGACTTATTAGACTCAGATGAATTTGCTGATTTCGTCAAATACGACGAAGAAGTAGCACGCGATCAACTTAAAGTTACGGGTGTACCGTTCTTTGTATTTGAGCAACGCATTGCTTTAGCTGGCGCTCAACCGAAAGACGTGTTTAAACAAGTGATGGACAAAGCTGCGGAACTTCCTGAACTTGCTCCTACACCTGTATGTAATGATGAAAGCTGTGAAACGCCTGAAAAATAATTCAGCGTGTTCAAACAAAAATCCCCGAACTTCGGGGATTTTTTATGATCAGTTTTTAACATCAATAAAATGAAACTTATTCCACCAAGAAGCTGATTTTTAAGTTCACTCGATATTCTGCAATTTTATTGTCTTTCACCACGACTTTTTGTTCATTAATCCATGCACCCTGAACGTTTTTCACAGTTTCAGTGACTTTATTAATTCCCGTTTGAATTGCATCTTCAAAACTTTTTGTGCTACTTGCATTTACTTCAACGACTTTAGCAACAGACATTGTATTTATCCTCATTGTTATGATTTTGAATCTTCATCATATGATTAAGTCACTTATTTTGGTTATTTTTTAAACATCAAAACTGAACCGTACCGGGTTTGTCGGAGAGTCAATATTCTGAGAGACTATCCCGATGACAAAATTAAAATATACCCCTGAAATCAGAGAAAGAGCGGTTCAATTATTGATTGAATCTGAAAAAGATTATCC